>NZ_JADEVX010000362.1:0-1361 GCF_015207925.1 Microcystis sp. LEGE 00066
AGAGGGAATGCTATCCATCTCGGAATGGTTGGCAAAATCCTCCAGTGTTTTTACTAAGAGTTGTCAAACAATCCGAAACTGGTTTGGAGAAATAATTAGTTATTTCGAGCGAAGGACAACGAATGGGGTGGTCGAGGGAATCAACAATAAACTTAAACTAATAAAAAGAAGAGGCTATGGCTTTAGAAACTTTCGGAATTTTTGGGTTAGAAGTATGTTGTCTTGGCATCTTGTATGTTGATTTAGCATAAAGAGTAACGAAGAGCCGGGATTATTAACACAATTAAAACGATCGCTCAGGAGAACAAAGACTTGGCGGCCATACTAGGCTTGCCCGGTACCTTAGCGACACTAACAGCCAGCACGTTGAATCTCATAGCAAAACATTTGGGTAAGGACTTGAATCGTTACCTAAATGGTCGAGGACTCCAAAAAAAAGATTTTCAACGGATCACCGAGTTAGACCCCGATAGGGAATTGATTGTTGCTTTGCCTAACTTTTTTGCGGAAGATCTCAAGGTCGCCATGCAAAGAGAGGGCGCTCCTGAAAAACTGGTGCTGTTTTTCGACACCCACGAAGCCTTTTGGGGAGAAGGGCGCAATCAAGGAAGTGCCAGATTTTTCAAGCAGGATGAGTGGCTGCGGTGTCTGTTGTCGCAGTTGTTGGAGTTGCCCCAAATTGTCATCGTCATGGCAGGACGGGAAATTCCCCAGTGGCATCGAGCCAGCTATTGTTCAATTACAGCGGACAAGTTAGAGTGCAGGCAAGTGTTCAACTTTCAAGTAACCGATGCCCTCGACTACCTACAAAGAGTCGGAATTGAGGATACCCAAGTGCAGCAGGGCTTGATTGCCTATAGTAGTTTTGATGGCGATTCCGTTCATCCTCTCTTGCTGGGGCTATGCGCGGATTTAGTCAGGATGGCGCCAGGAAAAAAAGAAGCCTTTACCGCTGCCGACTTTCAATCCGTTTCCGAGACAGGAGAGGGATTTAATCGGAAATTAGGGATTTTGGTAGAAAGACTCCTGAAATACACGGACAGGGTGTTGGAAGATGCGGTTTATGTCTTGAGTGCCTGTCGAGCCTTTAATGAAGACCTTTACTTTCATCTGGGCGAATCCTTGAAATGCAATCCCTCCCATGCTGCCTTTGACTCGCTCCTCAGTTTTTCCTCAGCAATTCTCATTTTGAAAAAAATTCAGATAAAATTCTCTTATTTAAATAGAGAACTTGTGTAGAAGCATTATTTTTTGACAGATAATTATCATCCAACGCTGGAGATAGACAGGTTTTAAGAACTTTGTCCATGAAAAATCGATTTCAACTCATAAATCTGGATGAAATTCTAACAAAATTTTTA
>NZ_JADEVX010000199.1:0-7133 GCF_015207925.1 Microcystis sp. LEGE 00066
AGAGGGAATGCTATCCATCTCGGAATGGTTGGCAAAATCCTCCAGTGTTTTTACTAAGAGTTGTCAAACAATCCGAAACTGGTTTGGAGAAATAATTAGTTATTTCGAGCGAAGGACAACGAATGGGGTGGTCGAGGGAATCAACAATAAACTTAAACTAATAAAACGGAGAGGCTATGGCTTTAGAAACTTTCGGAATTTTTGGGTTAGAAGTATGTTATCTTGGCATCTTGTCTGTTGATTTAGCATAAAGAGTAACGAAGAGCCAGAAAAAGTAGCTTTTTGTATGTCTATAGACCCTAACTTAGGACTTAGTCCAGCCCGTGAAGGGATTCGGGGGGCGATGGGTCGGCTTGGTTTTAAGTTAAGAGGCAATTTAGAGCAATATTTGAATGCCTTAGAGTATCTCAAACTGGCCCGTTCTGAAGCTCAAATAGTAGCAGGTGACTCCCAATTTTTTACTTTTGCTCACCGTCGGTTTCAGGAATATTTTGCTACCTGTGTTGTTTTCAGCGATCTTAATCGAATCAGTCCTAGACAGTTATTAACTGATGGTCGCTGGCGAGAAACAGCCGTTGTTATTTTCCAGACACAGCCGCCCGAAGTTTTTGCCCCTATTTTGGCAGAGGCCAGATATTTGCTTGATGAGATAGCTGGGAATATATCTGGACTGATTGATGATCCAGTCGGTTATGTGAATCCAGAAACAACTAATAAAAATCTCTCAGTGCCTAAACCTTTTGCCTGGCCTGATGGTTTACTTCCTCTGCTGGGACTTTTACAAGATGGTTTTATCAGTCGAATTAAAGAGTTACCCGATGATATTCAAATGCAAGCAGGACGTTTTCTTTTAACAGCCAGTAGTGAAGGAACTCTTGCAGATCAGAAATGGAGTTTGGAAGTTGCAGGAATTACGCCTCAACCTGTTTTACTTTGGTTGCTCCGTCATGGTTTTGCAAGTGAAAGTCAATGGTTAAAAGAAGTTGCCTATCGACAAACTGCACGACTTAGCCAAATTCCAGATGATATTGCGGCAGATATTCGCCAAGCGCTTGTGATTTTGTTCGCTCGCAATCGTTTGAATAAGGAATTTTTTGCTACTCATGCACATCTGTCTCGACTCGATCAGGCATCACGATATATAAATATATTACGGCTTTTAAAGTGGATTAGTCCTATTGATATTATCCTACACATCGTAGTATTTTGTGGGGTGATTGGAGCATTAATGCTTGCAAGATATGAACTGTTTGTTTTTATTTCTCCTCTTTTATTCAGGTCTCATCTTACAATGCTTTTGCCTTTAAAACCTGAACTGCTTGTTCTTATTTCTCCTCCTTTATTTTTATTTATGTATCATCTTATATTGCGTAAATTTTTCTACTACGACGTATATCCCGGCTATTTCTTAAACCTCTTTTTTATTCGTATTATATTTTCTCCATTATTGCTTTGGTCTATCTTTGCTATATCGGCAGCTAATACAGGACAATTTACCCATCCATTTTGGTGGGCTTTCTTACTTTTATTTCCCGTATTATATTTTATTATTAAATTCAGAGAACTGATAAAATATGTAATCCATAAATTCAAAGTGATAGCTTTTGTAACTTTTTTGTGGTTGCTTATTATTGTGATTATGTCTTGGTGTATTGATAATCCAGATTCCGTGATAAGTAAAATACTATTTTTTTCTTACTCAATTATTGTTGTTTGTTTCATTCCTCTTACGGTAATAGGAAATTTTATTTCCTTTATTTCCTATATCCAAGATTGGATTAAATGGCAAAAGTGGCTAAAAATACGTCCATCCTCTATAACGGCACAAGAGCTCCTAAATTTAATTACGCATTATCATCATGCGAGATTCAGCAAAAGATTAATTATTATAATTCGTGAAAGAAATTCTCTGCTTGCAACAGAAGATTCAGAACAGTTGCTCAAAGAATTAGCTCTTGCTTTAGAAAGTTCGATCATCTCTAACAAGCGACAATTTAAGATGCAGCAAAGAAAATGGCGTAAATACCTAAAAAATCCTTTTTATGCCATCAAAGATATATCGAGAAGATTGAATTTGGTTAGAAAATCCTCACAAACTCTGACTCGGGAAAGAGTCAATAATTATTCAGGTTCAGAGTTTTTTAATACTTGGCTGGGGAAATATACTCTTAAAGATAAATCACGACTGGTAAATCTAGGTAGCGAATTCTTAGATGAGATTTATATTCTTCTAGAACAAATACGCGCTAGGAGACAGAATTCGAGCGTTCAGAATGATTAGTATGATCGCTGCTCTGGTAGGGTGCGTTCCCTCATGCAATTCCTACCGCTGCAGCGATAGATTTTGGGGAAAGCACCATGCTCATTGATTCAAGTAAATGATAATAATCTAAAAACGTCTATGCACAGCGACGGACGGGAGTGCGATCTGATGTAGCAAATATGGGGGTATTTTACCTTCTCAGCGTTGGGGTTATTGGCTCCCGACCTGATATTATCGATAGTCAGGAGCAGGCAAGCAAATTGCACCATAAGGCTGAAACCCGTGAGCGGACTTAGATAGTAAATGTACCTTGTCGATGATGCTGAGGAACCAGCAACAGGTTCGTCGAGTTCTACAGCTTATAGCACCGTTATCTGTAAATATTCTCGTTTTCAAGGTTTAATTGGGCAATAGCTCCATCAATCAAATCACAGCCCTCTCCCAGGGATTCGATGCGCGAAAACCGATCGCGCCAAACCGCCGCACCGGTAAAATCCTGACAATACCAAGCCAGATGTTTCCGCGCTTGCCAGATACCGCGTTGTCCCTTGTATAGCCATAGCCCCTGTAAATGCTCTTTAGCTAGGCTTAACAGGTCAATAGAGGTGGGTTTCGGCAACTTTTTGCCTGTTTTGAGGTAATAATCGATTTCCCCCACTAAATAGGGATAACCGAGGGTTCCCCGCGAACACATCACCCCATCGGCATCAGTAAATTCCAAACAATTAATCGCCGTTTCCACAGAAACAATATCACCATTAGCAATGACAGGAATCGATAAAACCTCCTTCACCCGTTTAATCCATTGCCAATCGGCCGGCCCGTGATAACCCTGTTCCCTAGTGCGTGCGTGCAGGGTCAACATTTGCACTCCCGCATCTTCCAAACGACGGGCAAAATCGATAATATTAATCTCCTGAGCGTTCCATCCCAAGCGAGTTTTCACCGTTACTGGCACCGATACCGCTCTCACCACTTCCCTAACAATTTGCTCGGCAATTTCTGGCTGTCGTAAAAGGGAAGAACCGCCGCCTTTTTTAGTAATTTTATTAACGGGACAACCCATATTAATATCAATGGTCATCGCTCCTTCTTTAACCGCTTTTTCCGCCGCCACAGCCATAAAATCGGGACGGCAATCAAATAATTGCATACTAATTGGTTGTTCTTTGTCCCCGATAACCATCAATTGCGGTAACTCTTGCAGCTGGGAGATTTCTGTCGCATTAACCATCGACCTATAGAGCATGGAATCAGGAGCAAAGCGTCTCACCAAGCGCCGAAACACTAAATCGGTGACACCGGATAAAGGTGATTGCAAGACGCGGCTATGTACTGCTAAGTTACCGATTTTGAGAGGGGATGAGTAGATAGCCATAGAACCAGTTAAAAAATCAACAGCCAACACCAGCAAACCGAACAATTAGGGGATAGTTCCGTCACTGTTAACATTTTGCCAACCCCATAATATATGCTTAACCGTCATCTTCTAGCCTAAAACTACCTGTATGATGATTGGAGAGGATAGAATCCTATCTCTCCTAAACGAGTAATTAAACAAAAATTTCGCTTTTTTTTATGGATAATCTACAACTCTGGCAACGTTACCAAGATTGGTTATACTATCACCCTAACCTAGAACTTTATCTCGATGTCAGTCGGATTCCCTTCGATGAGGCTTTTCTCAAAGGTCTAGAAGCAAAATTCGAGCGTGCTTTCCAAGATATGGCAGCCTTAGAACAGGGTGCGATCGCAAATCCCGACGAACAGCGTATGGTCGGCCACTACTGGCTGCGCGCTCCTGAACTCGCTCCTAACCAGGAATTGCGGGACGAAATCACTGAACCCTTAGCACAGATCAAAGAATTTGTCAAGAAAATTCACTCCGGAGCAATTAAGCCGCCCAATCGGGCAAAATTCACCCATGTTCTCTGTGTAGGCATCGGGGGGTCTGCTTTGGGTCCCCAATTCGTCGCCGAGGCTCTAGCACCCGATTTTCCCGCTTTAGAGATTGCTTTTATTGATAATACCGACCCCAAAGGCATCGATCGCACCTTAGCCCATTTAACCCTAGCTACCACCCTGGTTATCGTCACCAGTAAATCCGGCGGCACTCCCGAAGCGAGAAACGGAATGTTAGAGGTCCGCAACGCTTACGAAAAACAAGATTTAAACTTTCCGCAACACGCGGTCGCCGTCACTATGCCGGGTAGCCGACTGGATAAATACGCCCAAGATTGGCTAACTCGTTTCCCCATGCAGGATTGGGTCGGTGGTCGTACATCAGAACTATCCGCCGTCGGTCTTCTCCCGGCCGCTTTGCAGGGTATTGACATTGATGAAATGTTAGCCGGGGCCAAAGAAATGGACATCGCCACCCGCGTCCATAACCTGAAAAAAAATCCTAGCGCCCTACTTGCTCTAGCCTGGTATCATGAGGGCAATGGCAAGGGAGAGAAAGATATGGTGATTCTGCCCTACAAAGACAGTCTCTATCTCTTTAGCCGCTATCTGCAACAATTGGTCATGGAGTCCCTCGGTAAAGAAAAAGACCTCGATGGCAAGACGGTTTACCAGGGTATCGCTGTCTATGGTAACAAAGGTTCCACAGACCAACACGCCTACGTCCAACAATTACGCGAAGGGATTCCCAATTTCTTCGCCACTTTTATTGAAGTGTTAAAAGACCGACAAGGAGATTCCATCGAAGTGGAAACCGGCTCCACTGCTGGCGATTTCCTCTCAGGATTACTGCAAGGTACTCGACAAGCTTTATACGAAAACAGTCGTCACTCTATCACGATCACTATCCCAGAGGTTACTCCCCGTCAGGTGGGGGCTTTAATCGCCCTCTACGAAAGGGCCGTTAGTTTCTATGCTAGTTTAGTTAACATTAACGCCTACCATCAGCCCGGGGTAGAAGCAGGGAAAAAAGCCGCCGCTTCCATTCTGGATTTACAAAGAAAAATCGTGCAAGTTGTTCGGGAAACGGGAACTTCTCTTGACCTAGCCACTCTGGCGGCCAAAATCGGGGCTAGTGACCAAGTTGAAGCTATCTATAAAATTGTCCGTCATCTCAACGCTAATCGGCGCAGTTTAACTATTACTGGCGATTTAAGTAAACCAGAAACAATCCAAATCTCTGCCCGCTAATCAGTTATCAGTTATCAGTTATCAGTTATCAGTTATCAGTTATCAGATGTAAGTTTTAAGTTAATTAGTTATTTAGTTATCAGATGTAAGTTAATTAGTTATTTAGTTATTTATTTATCTTCATCTTTATCCCTGTTTACTGTTTACTGTTTACTGTTTACTGATTACTGATTACTGAATATAACTAACCATGGAAATGCTCGAAAACCTGAAAATGGCTTTTTCCGCTTTGATGGCCAATAAACTGCGTAGTGGTCTGACTATGCTGGGAATTGCTATCGGTAACGCCTCCGTCATTGCCCTAGTGGGGGTGGGTGAAGGAGCGCAAAAAGTCGCCCTAGAGCAGTTTGAAGCCCTCGGTCCGAATGTTTTATTTGTTTCCACCTCCTCGCGCAATGTCCGGCGGACAATTCCTAATCCCCGGCCGCTCACCTACGAAGATGCTCAAGCGATCGCATCTCAAGTTCCCGCCATTGCCGCCATTTCTCCCGAATTCAGCGGGAAAACAATCTTATCCTTCGGTAATAGAACCAGTAATAGCCCCCTAGTCGGGGTGGGAGCCGATTACCTAAATGTGCGTAACCGTCAACTATCTAAAGGTAGATTTATTATGGAATCTGACCTGAAACGGGATAATCGCGTGATTGTCTTGGGATCGGAATTAGCTAAAAATTTCTTTGGTAATCGCAATCCCGTGGGCGAAAATCTTCGCATCGGCAATCTTAGTTTTCAAGTTATTGGAATTTTACAGGCGAAAGGCTCCTTATTTGAGGCTAATCAGGATGATCGAGCCTTAATTCCCCTAACTACCATGTCTAATCGGGTTCAAGGCCGCAGCTCTATCTTTGGCATTCCCCTAACTCATATTTCTGTCTTGGCCAAAAACTCCAGCCAAATTAAAGCCGCCCAGTTTCAGATTAGCAACCTGCTGCAAATGCGTCATCAGGTCAGCGACGAGAATTATGTGCAGATTTTCCCCCAAACCGCAATCCTAGAAATGGCCAAAGAAACTAACGATAGTTTAACTAGAATGTTAGCCTCGATCGCTAGTATTTCCCTTTTTGTCGGGGGAATCGGTGTCATGAATATTATGCTCGTGTCAGTCACGGAGAGAACCCAAGAAATCGGGTTAAGAAAGGCTTTAGGAGCGAAAGAAGGGGATATAAAAGGTCAATTCCTCATTGAATCGGTGATTTTAGCCACTACTGGTGGAATTATCGGCATTTTTGTCGGCATTCAAGGAATGTATCTAGCGGGAATTTTTGCCGCTTTAACCACCAGTGTCTCAATCCCTGCGATAATTCTCGCTTTAGGAGTTTCCAGTGCCATCGGTCTGATTTTCGGTGTTGTTCCCGCTCATCGTGCCGCTAAATTAGATCCAATCGTTGCTTTGAGAAGATTATAGTTGCCGAAACTATCCAATCTATCCTACTCGAGTCTGACCAAGACAAAAAAGTGAAACTTGAAATTAAGCAGCAATTTCTTGACTCTCTAAGACAGACTGAAAAGGGAGAAAGGGGGATTTCAGCCGAGGAAGTAGCTAAAAAACTAGGCTTAAATTGGTAATAGCCTACTTGGTAGAATTTACAGCCCACATTCCGCACCCTCAACTGTCACAGATCAAAAAAGCCATTAAAGTAGTACATAATAACTAAAATTAATTCAAAGGTTAAAAGGGTTAATGAGAATATATAGCATTAAAAGGGGTATGGAGCGA
>NZ_JADEVX010000363.1:0-1357 GCF_015207925.1 Microcystis sp. LEGE 00066
ATACTTAATTTGTCCAGCCAACTGTTTTTTTGGGTGATCGCCTCTCCTCAAAAATAGTTACTTTGTACTATATGCCCATGCCAAAATCGGGGTTAATGCTCTATTTATTTCAAAATGAGAATTGCTGACCGTTTGCAGAGCTTTGCCAATTTTTCCCATTTCAGTGCCGATACCCGTTGCTTGCACCTGGGCAATGCCCTGCCCTTGCACCGCAAGAGTGCCAGAATAGACAGTGGGTAAGTCGTCTCCACCCGGTCTCAAGGTGGCTGAAAGTTTCTCTGGGTCTTCTTCTAGCTGGATGGTGCGTTTCCTGACCGGAACAGACTCCCCGGTTAACAGCGATTCATCAATCGTCAAGTGAGTGGACCACAGCAAAATCGCATCCGCAGGAACGCGATCGCCCTCCTCCACCACGATCAGATCGCCCTCTACCACTTCTCGGCCGGCAATCCGCTGCCGTTCCCCATCTCGAATCACCAAGGCCCGCGGACTGGATAAGTCCCGCAGTGCTTCTAGAGAACGTTCCGTTTTTTGCTCCTGGTAAAGATTGATGCCAATAATAAAAAAGACAAACCCCAACAAAATCAGAGCTTCTTGTGCATCACCCAAAAAGAGGTAGATGACACCACAGGCAATTATACTTTAGATGTTCATAATCTGATATTTATTAAACTTCTGAAATCGTAGAGTCAGCAAGGAATCCAGTTCTTTTTTATGTTTCAGATGGGCATCATTCAGACATTCATAAATAGCTGAAGAAAAGTCAGAAAAGTTTTCATAATATTTACCATGTAAACATTTCTTTTTGACAAATTTCCACAGCCTTTCAATTAAATTTAGATTAGGCGAATAAGACGGCAGATAGAGTAGCTCTATTGACAAAGAAAGAGCCAATTCTTCAACAATTTTACATTTCTGATAGCGGGCATTATCTAAGACTAGAGTGATGGGAATCATTAGTCCTAAAGCAGCTATTTTTTCAAGAAGTTCACAGACTTAAGTTGCCGTAATATAAGTGTCATTAGTAACTAGAATCACTTCATGAGTTATTGCATTTAATGCTCCTAAAACATTGAAGCGTTTACGCCCGCTCGGTGACTTAACAAAAAGTCTCTCAAAACACCAAACAAAACCGAGAAATGCTCCCATGACGAAGTGAGCGGCATCAACAAAAAAAACAGCCCTTTTTCCTTCTTTAGCCTCATTTAGTCTCGGTTCTAGCTTTTTTTGTTTGTAGTCTTCTTGTTCATCTGGGTCAGCTTTAGAAGGAAGAGAACCTATTTTTAAACATTTCATTCCCAAGGATTTTAAGAATTTCCTCACTTGGGTAGGACTTCGTTTTATCCCTGTCAATTCT
>NZ_JADEVX010000364.1:0-1355 GCF_015207925.1 Microcystis sp. LEGE 00066
CCCTTAATCCCCCCTTAATAAGGGGGGTGCCGATCCCCCCTTAATCCCCCCTTAATAAGAGGGGCATCTGAAAGTTTTTAATACCTACCTACTTAATATTATCTCAAGACTAAAAGTCTTTCTGGTTGATTAACCCGTATTTTTTCAGTGAATTGCAGATATCTACTGATAACTGATTACTGTTTACTGATAACTGATAGTCCCGCTAACATTTGAGCGTAGGGAGTTTCGTGGAGGTGGGCCTTATTGACAGCACCAAAAAGGGTTAATTTGTCGATAATTACCGATTTCATTGCGGAAATTGCCTCTCCTGCGATCTCTAATAAATCCTTATCCTCTGGCCGACAAATTTCCTGTTTTAGGGACTGCATATAAGCTTGACGCACTTCCGTATTAACATTAAATTTGCAGACTCCTAACTGGATCGATCGCCCGATCATTTCTGGGGGTAAACCAGAAGCACCGTGTAAAACTAGGGGAATAGAAAGAAGTTGTCGAATCTGGGCCAGGCGATCAAAATCGAGACGGGGCGGACTTTTGTACTCGCCATGCACATTACCGATAGTTACGGCCAGAGAATCCACTCCCGTCGCCTGCACAAATTGCACTGCTTGCTCCGGATCTGTCATTTTAGCCTCTTTTTCGGCAATAGTTAACCCGTCCTCAGTGCCGCTAATTCGGCCAATTTCTGCCTCCACCACGGCCCCGTATTCGTGAGCGAGACGAGTCATTTCTTTGGTAAAAGCGAGATTATCTTGGTAGGGAAGATGAGAGCCATCGGCCATAATTGAGGTCATCCCCGCTTCTAGAGCCTCGTAGATGTTGCTGGCTTTAGTGCTATGGTCAAGATGGACTGAGATAGGAACCTTGGCCGAGCGAGCGGCCTCTAAACAGAGAGCGACGAGGGTGGAACTGCCATAACGCAAAGCACTGGGGTGAATTTGCAACATAGCGGGACTACGGCAATCCTCGGCGGCACTAATCACCGCTTTGACCCCTTCTAGGTTATAAACATTAAAAGCCCCGATCGCATAGATATTTTTGCGAGCGGTTTCGAGGAGTTCCTGAGTAGAAGCGAGCATAATATGGAACATAACCAAAGACCACGACTACGGACTATAGTAATCATAGCAATTATCGTCGATTGGATTGACCCAAGGAAACTAAAGTAGGTTGGATTGACCTAAGGAAACCCAACCATAGACCCAAGGAAACCCAACAAAAAGATGGCTCTTCGGGAATTGTTATGCAAATAATTAACTTAAAATAAAATTCAATGAGAGTACCTAAGCTCAAAAGTAGCTGAAATTCATACAGGAAAGGACTTAAGGCACAAATAAGTTAATATCAAAAGA
>NZ_JADEVX010000200.1:0-6981 GCF_015207925.1 Microcystis sp. LEGE 00066
CTACTGTACTTTTAGCTTGGGCGGCAATTATATCTGAGGGGTGAAAATAGGGGGAATTCCAAAAGTCGTAGGTGGCACTCGCTGCGGCTAGATTTCCCGAAGCTTGTGGCACACTTGTACTAGGTTGACTGGCCAAGTTTTCTACGATACTGATTAACCTTTTCTTTCTTCTGGTGTCCCCTAGGTCTGCATATTGTAATTCTTGGGCTGCCCATTTCTCCATTTTTTTGCTTACCTCCACCTTAATTCCTTCTTTCAAAACTATACCTATCAATCGTTTCCCCTTTTTTTAAGTTTCTTCTCTTTTTGTTAAGAAAGATCTGACTAATGGATAGCCTTGATAAGGGGGGCATCTGATAGTTTTTAACGCCTACCTACTTAACCTAGAAAAACTTGGGCAATAGCTGCCCCGATTCTCACGGCAATCAATCCGAAAATGATACTAGCAACGGCAAAAAAAAGACTGAGAAAATTTTGTTGATTGCGCCAGAGTATCAGGATATCTAAACTATAGGTAGAAAAGGTGGTATAAGCTCCTAAAAATCCCGTTCTAACCATTAAATCTAGTTGGTGGGAATAAAAGGGAACACTGGGTAAAATAGCCCAAAAAAAGCCGATAGCTAGACAGCCAGTTAAATTAATAATAAAGGTTCCATAGGGAAAGCGCAAGCCGAATTTTGCTTTTGTCCATTCGGTAATATGATAACGAGATAACGCCCCCGGAACCGCTCCGGCTACAATTGCGAAAACATCGTTTAAATCTGACATTGTCTCTAATTTTTTTGCTATCTTTGCCTAGGCTCTATGATAATTGATGCGGTTATCGATCGCATGGCCGATATTTTCAGGGGTGTTATTGTCGAGGACAACCTGACATTCAGGATAAACGTATGAAAATTCAACCGCGTAAACGTTTTGGACAACATTGGTTAAAAGATGAATCGATACTCGATCGCATCATCGGTGCTGCTAATTTACAATCAGAGGATCGGGTATTAGAAATCGGTCCTGGTACAGGCATTTTAACCCGTCGTCTTCTCGATGGCGCTCAATTGGTTGTCGCTGTAGAAATCGATCGAGATCTATGGACAATTTTAAATAAAAAATTCGGCCAACAAGATAACTTTCATCTCATCCCAGGCGACTTTCTTACCCTTAAACCCGAGCAACTGCCGCCAGTTAATAAGGTAGTGGCTAATATTCCCTATAATATCACCGGTCCGATCCTGGAAAAGCTGCTCGGTTCAATCGCCCATCCCTTCACCCCCCCTTACCAGAGTATTACCCTCTTGCTCCAGAAAGAAGTCGCCGAAAGATTAGTCGCTGTCCCCTCCACCAAAGCTTACAGTGCTTTGAGCGTCCGCATTCAATACCTTGCCGATTGTCAATGGATTTGTGATGTCCCCCGGCGGGCCTTTTCCCCACCTCCCCGGGTGGATTCGGCGGTAATTCAGATTTTACCCCGTGTTTTCCCGAAAAATGTCGGTAATGCGGCCTTTTTATCCACTTTAATTAGCTGGGGTTTTGCCAACCGGCGCAAAATGTTACGCAATAATCTAAAAAATTGTCTAGATAGCGATCGATTAAGCCAAATCCTGACACAATTAGAGATTAATCCCCTCGCTCGCGCCGAAGATCTCAGTTTATCGCAATGGATTGACTTGGCGGAAAAATTAGGTCAATTGCCAAAATTTTAGATTTTTTTTCTTGACAAATGCACAGTTATACCCTTCTAGCCCCCGCTAAAATTAATTTATATCTAGAAATCGTTGGCGATCGCCCTGATGGTTTCCACGAGTTAGTGATGGTGATGCAGACGGTGGCATTATGCGATCGCATCACTCTCCGGCCGAACGGATTGCAGGAATTCCGCCTCTTTTGCTCTCATCCCCTCGTCCCCCAAGATAGCAGTAATCTCGCCCATCGCGCCGCCACTTTGATGGCGAAGGAATTCCCCCGCCTCTTTGCCAATTACGGCGGCATCGATATCACCATCGAGAAATATATTCCCGTGGCTGCCGGTTTAGCGGGGGGATCCACCAACGCGGCGGCGGTGTTAGTCGGCATCGATTTAATCTGGGAATTAGGCTTAACCCATCCGGAATTAGAAACTTTAGCGGCAAGATTGGGATCGGATACTTCCTTTTGTGTGACAGGAGGAACGGTTATCTGTACGGGAAGGGGAGAAATTCTCGATCCTATCGCTCCTCTGACTGGATTATGGGTGATTTTAGCCAAATACGATCATTTATCCGTTTCTACACCCTGGGCCTACCAAAGCTATCGGCAAAAATTTCAGGATACCTATCTGTCTTCTCCAGAGGAATTTCATCACCGTCGTCAGCAGGTAAGTTCTGGGGCTTTGGTACAAGCGATCGCCCAGAAAAAACCAGCCGCTATCGGCAAATTTATCCATAATGACCTCGAAAAGGTGGTTTTACCCGAATTTCCTCTCGTAGCCGAGTTAAAACAGGTTCTAGGGGATTTAGGCGGTTTGGGAACGATGATGTCAGGCTCCGGCCCGACGGTTTTTACTCTCTGTTCATCTCAGGAAGTGGCGGAAACTATCGTTAAAGAGGCCCGGGAAATTCTCGTCGCTCCCGATCTACAATTTTGGATAGCTCCAATCACCGATACAGGCATTCAAGTGACTTGAGAAAATGACAATTAACCCCCTTTACCAAGACAACCAAACTCGCGGAATAATTGCCTCTCGATCGCTCATTTCTCGCCTTAAAATTTGCCAAACCTGCTGAAACCATTGTCGCACTTCACCGCTAGAATTGCCCCGATAACGACATAAAAGACCATCTCCTAAAGTGCTAGTAACTCCCATCTCTCCTTCTAGGGAAAAATCTCTCACTTTTTCGATTAAATCTCTGCCCACCGGTTGACCGATATAAACTAAAGTACCGATCAGGGTGCTATTATTTAAACCAGAAAATCCCTCGATCATTTTACCACCCAACAGGAAGGCTCGATCCAGCCATAAAGGTTGTCCCGATCGCCAAATTTCCCAATTAGAATGCCATTCTCCCGCTAAAAATTTCTCGCCTCGCGCACTGCGACCAAAACGGGTAATTTCCCATCCCAACCAACTGCTATTTTCCCCTAAATCCACTCGTAAATGTTGGCGAAATACCGCACCATTAAAGATAATTGCTTCTTGGGGTAGCCATTCTAAACCGGCATTGTCATCGATTTTAATCTCGATTAATTGTTGAGCCATCTGACCATTACTCTGGTAAACTTTCCCAGCAGAAGCAGTGGTAATCAGAGCATTAGTAGCGGCTTGGAGATGAATTTTTTGTTGAAGAACATCACCGCCAACTATTCCCCCTGCCGTGTGTAAAATCACCGTATGACAAAGGTTTTTTCCTTCGGGATAAAAGGGTCTTTGTACTTTTAAAGGAGCGGTAGCATAGACGTGATTAATCTCGGTTGCGAGATTTTTTTGCTTGTAAATTAGTTCTAGGTTTCCCTGCCACATTATTTATTGATCCTCAGTCATGGTTTCTAGAAATTGCCGATAATTTTCAGGACTGAGATTAATTTTAAATTCTATTTGCTGTTCTTTATCCCTGAACAGTAAAATATATTCACTTTCCGATTTTTTGCCAACTAGGAGAGGATTTTTCATCTCGAATTTTTGATAAACTAGATGGGGTTTCGTCACCCGAATAACTAAACTAGGTTGGGATTGGGGATAAATATATAATTGCTCCCGTTCCCGATCTAAAATTAATTGTTTAGGTGTCATGCTTCTTTCGTCAGCAAAAGTAGATTTATGCCAATAGAGGGTAATCCCGCGAATTTGGGGCATTTGGATGCTAAATTTTTCATCAAAACCTTGCTGCTCCCAATTAATATCTTCCAGAGAGCCAGTATCGGGAATTAAACGCTGTTGCCAGAAGACTTCCTTAAGATTTAAATCTTGCCACCATTGGCTAATAATTTGGAAATTCTCCAGATTATTGGGGTGGGGATTGGCACTTTGCCAGAGGAGAGGAGTAAGCATTTTGGGGTAATTTTTGCGCTGGGAAAATCAGGTTAATAGTCTTCGCTGGAGTTAAGGGATCATTAATCTCAATTATCATCGATTCTTGATCTGCCAATATGGCTATGATATTAACTCTCGATCGCATTTTTATTTTATCCTAAATTATCGGGGGAAAAACTGCTAAAAGTGGTCTTTACCATTTGCTTTTTCCTCTTGTGATCGCTACTGACTTGGCACTGTTTTAAACCAGAAAAAAGAGGGATTTTATGGTAAAATAGTCCTACAAATGGGCATATTCTGCACATCAAAAGGGTAAAAGCCCGATTTTTAGCGAATTTACTCACAAAAACGCTTTTTTTGCCTTGTTATTGGAGTTAAACCCCCTATGACCGCCGCCCAGGATCATGTCGTCCCCACAGACTTAAGCAATGAAATGTCCCGTTCCTACCTAGAATACGCCATGAGCGTCATCGTTGGGCGAGCCTTGCCCGACGCTAGGGACGGACTGAAACCCGTACACCGGCGCATTCTTTATGCGATGTACGAACTAGGATTAACCCCCGATCGCCCCTTCCGGAAATGCGCTAGAGTCGTCGGGGAAGTATTAGGAAAATACCACCCCCACGGGGATACTGCTGTTTACGATGCCCTCGTCCGCATGGCCCAGGATTTCTCCATGCGCGATCCCCTGATTAACGGTCATGGTAACTTCGGATCGATCGATAACGATCCCCCGGCAGCCATGCGTTATACCGAGTGTCGTCTGCACACCCTGGCCACCAACGCCCTACTACAGGATATCGAGTCAGAAACCGTCGATTTCGCCGATAACTTCGATGGTTCCCAACAGGAACCCGTGGTTTTGCCCTCTAGAGTCCCACAACTGCTAATTAATGGCTCATCGGGTATCGCCGTCGGTATGGCCACCAATATCCCCCCCCACAACCTGGCCGAGATTATCGATGGAACCGTTGCCCTCATCCATAACCCCGATCTCACCGATACGGAATTACAGCGTTATATCCCGGGGCCGGACTTTCCCACCGGGGGGCATATCCTTGGTAGAGACGGCATTCAGGAAGCTTACACCACCGGCCGGGGTTCCATTACCCTGCGGGGAGTGGCCACCATTGAAACCATCGAACAAAGGGGAAGACCCGATCGAGATGCTATTATCATCACCGAACTGCCCTATCAAACCAATAAAGCGGCATTAATCGAAAAAATCGCCGATTTGGTCAATGATCGCAAAATAGACGGTATTTCCGATGTGCGGGACGAAAGCGATCGCGACGGCATCCGGGTAGTGATCGAACTGAAACGAGATGCCTATCCCCGCGTCGTCCTCAACAATCTTTATAAACAAACGCCCCTCCAGTCGAATTTTGGGGCGAATATGTTGGCATTAGTCGATAACGAACCGAGATTACTGACTTTAAGGGAGTTTCTCCGCGTTTTCCTCGATTTTCGGGTAGAAGTGATCACCCGTCGTACCCGTTATGAACTCCGCAAGGCCGAGGAAAGGGATCATCTCCTTCAGGGTTTACTAATTGCCCTCGCTAGTCTCGATGCAGTCATTGCCCTGATTCGCAGTGCTGCCGACACAGCTAGTGCAAAAGAGGGATTAGTGCAGAATTTTGGTCTTTCAGAGGTGCAAGCGGACGCAATCCTACAAATGCAGCTACGACGGTTAACCGCCCTAGAATCGGAGAAAATTCAGCAAGAACACGGGGAATTACTGACAAAAATCGGTGATCTTCAGGATATTTTAGCCAAAAAAGAACGGATCGACAGCATTATTGAGGAAGAACTGCAACAGATCAAAACGATTCACGCTACCCCCCGTCGCAGTCATATTGAACAACGGGAAGGAGAAATCGCCGAAACTGACTTGATTGCCAACGAACAGGCCTTAATTCTTGTCACCGAACAGGGTTACATCAAAAGAATGCCCGTTAATACCTTTGAGTCCCAAAATCGGGCGACAAGGGGCAAAGCTGGCGCAAAAATGAAAGAAGACGACGGCATCGATCACTTTATCACCTGCCGCGATCACGATAGCGTCCTCTTTTTCACCGATCGCGGGGTTGTCTATAGTCTCAATGCCTATCATATCCCCACCGGTTCCCGCACCGCTCGCGGCGTTCCCATCGTGCAACTGTTAGAGATTCCCAAAGGGGAGAAAATTACCTCGGTGGTGGCAGTCAGCGAGTTCAGCGAGGATAATTACCTGATTATGCTCACACAAAAGGGATTTATCAAGAAAACCGCCCTCGCTGCCTTTAGTAATATTCGATCAAACGGTTTAATCGCCATTTCTCTCGAAGACGGTGATCAACTACGTTGGGTTCGCTTGGCCAAAGAGGAAGATAGCGTCATTATCGGTTCTCGTCAGGGGATGGCAATTCATTTTAAGGCCGATAGTCAACAATTGCGCTCCTTGGGAAGGGCAACTAAGGGCGTAAAATCGATGAAATTGCGCTCAGGTGACGAATTAATCAGTATGGACATCCTGCCTAGTCAAATTGTCGCCCAAATCGCTGAATCTAACCAAGAAGAAACCGAGGACGAAAGCGAAGAAATTAACCCCGAAGTGGCTAATAATGGCCCCTGGGTGTTAGCGATTACCATGGCAGGACTAGGAAAACGGGTTCCCGTTACCCTCCTCCGGCTACAAAATCGGGCGGGATTAGGAGTCAGAGTGATTAAATTCCGCAAAAAGAACGATAAATTAGCGGCTCTGCACGTTGTTAACCCCAACGAGGAATTTATGATTATCACCGAACGGGGTATTATCATCCGTCAATCCGTCGATGCTATTACTCCCCAATCGCGATCGGCCGGAGGCATCCGGGTGCAAAAACTTGATGAGGACGATGCGATCGCTGCTGTCGCCCTAGTTCCCCCTAGTGATGCGGAGGAATCTGAAGACATTTAGATTTACTGGGAAGTGGGGAAGTGGAGTGTGGGGTGTGGGGTGT
>NZ_JADEVX010000201.1:0-6973 GCF_015207925.1 Microcystis sp. LEGE 00066
TTCCCCCCCATCCCCAACACCATCAATTAGTACAAAAAGGTACAGAATTAATTGCGGAGGAGGAAAACAACTCCGGATCTAAATTGGGACGATTGACGGGAGCAAAATTTAAGACCTATGAGCGCTTAAAAAGGTATGCTCAAGATAGTAAGGATGATCTGTTTGCTCATGAGGATTTATGCAAGGCTCTCGACCAATTGTATCATTATCCCCTTAGACAGTCGGCTCTCGATCGCTTAAATCGTGGTTTAAGAACCGGCATCAGTAACCGACAATTGGCAGACTTACTGGTATCTTTATATAAAGATAACGATCTCTGTATTCTTCACCCACAAGAATCCACCGAAGAACCTCAGATTATTTGTTCCCTGGGTCTATTTCAACCTTCTTAAGTCCCCCTTATCAAGGGGAATTTAGGGGGATCAAACCAATTCAAGTCCCCCTTATCAAGGGGGATTTAGGGGGATCTAACCAATTCAAGTCCCCCTTATCAAGGGGGATTTAGGGGGATCAAACCCAATTCAAGGGGGATTTAGGGGGATATAACCAATTCAAGTCCCCCTTATCAAGGGGGATTTAGGGGGATATAACCAATTCAAGTCCCCCAATTCAAGGGGGATTTAGGGGGATCAAACCCAATTCAAGGGGGATTTAGGGGGATATAACCAATTCAAGTCCCCCAATTCAAGGGGGATTTAGGGGGATCAAACCCAATTCAAGGGGGATTTAGGGGTATCAAACCTCCTGACTCCTAACCCTAACAACAATTTTTGATATTTCCAAGAGGTCTAGTATGTCCCTTAACTTCTCCCGGACTCGCGACTTATTATCTAACTTCCAATTTGGGGAACTGTTTATCGAGGAATTGGGATGGTCTCATCCTCGCGCAAAAAAAACTGTTAGTATCACCGTTGACAACCAAGAATACCCCTGTCAACGAATTGCGGAAGTGTCCGGAGTAGCAGTATTAGAGGTGACAACTACCGATATACCCGATGCGAAACTTCGTCGGGAAATTCACCAGCAAGTTATCGAAAGAATTGCCGAAAATCTGCTAATTTTCGTCGATGGGGGACGGACGCGCAGTTTATGGTACTGGGTAAAAAGAGAGGGAAGTAAAAGTTATATCCGTGACCATCTTTATATAAAAGGACAACCGGGAGATTTATTTCTCGGTAAACTAGCGGAATTAGTCCTCGATATCACCGACTTTGAAGATGGGGAACCCTCCGTGGTGGAGGTGGCCCATCGCTTACAAAAAGGTTTCGATATCGAAAAGATTACCAAGAAATTTTATCAGGAATTTCAGCGAGAGCATTTACAGTTCCTCCCCTTTATCCAAGGAATCGATCGAGAAAGCGATCGAAAATGGTACACTTCCGTTATTCTCAATCGTTTAATGTTCGTCTATTTCCTGCAGCGCAAGGGATTTATCGATAACGACTTCAACTATCTGCAAAACCAATTCCAAGCAAGTCAACGACGGGGGGAAAATTTATTCTATCGTCAGTTTCTGCAAACCCTCTTTTTCCAAGCATTCGCTAAACCGGAATACCAACGAGATGCGACAGTAACTGCATTGGTGGGAAAAGTCAAATATCTTAACGGAGGATTATTTCTCCAACATCCCCTCGAAAATATTTATCAAAACATTTGTATTGATGACCAAGCATTTGAGAATATCCTCGATTTATTCTCCCGTTACTCCTGGAATCTTGACGACACTCCGGGGGGAAGCGATGACGAAATTAACCCGGATGTTTTGGGATATATCTTTGAAAAGTACATCAACCAAAAAGCTTTTGGTGCTTACTATACCCGTCCGGAGATTACCGAATATCTCTGTGATAGGACGATTAATAAATGGATTGTCGAGAGAAGCAATCAACTTTATCCCCGCAAACAATTTGCCAGTATTTCTGAACTACTAATCAATCTCGATTCTCCCCTCTGTCAGCTTCTGATTGAAGATATTCTTCCCCAGCTTTCTATTTTAGACCCTGCCTGTGGTTCCGGTGCTTTTTTAGTGGCTGCGATGAAGACATTAATCGCAATTTATAGCGCGGTAATTGGGACAATTGAACTACGGGGAGACAGTAAATTAAAACAGTGGTTAACAGAGGTAAGAAAATCCCATCCCTCCCTCGGATATTACATCAAAAAAAGAATTATTTCCGATAACCTCTACGGTGTCGATATCATGGAGGAAGCGACGGAAATCGCGAAACTGCGTTTATTTCTCGCTTTAGTTGCTGCCGCACAATCGGTGACAGAATTGGAACCCTTACCGAATATTGATTTTAATATCATGTCGGGAAATTCCCTCATCGGTTTAATTCGCGTGGACGGAAAAAGTTTTAATCTCATGCAAACCCTCACCGAGCAAAATTATCAGACAATTCTCGCGGAAAAAAATCGCAGTATTGAATTATACAAAGAACACGCTTTTCAGTTGGGAGAAGTGCAGGGAACCCCCCAAGAAAACCGTCTCCAGATGTTACGCAATCACATCGAGGATGTCAACCGCGAATCGGTGCAGAAATTAAACCAAATTCTCTTAGATGAGTTTAGCGGTAAGTTGTCAATCAAGTACGAATCCGCACAATTAACGGGAAAAGCAAAGAAACGTTTATTAACTCTCTCTGATATGCAATCCCTGAAACCCTTCCACTGGGGTTATCACTTCGATAAACTGATTACAGAAAAAGGTGGTTTTGATGTGATTATTACCAATCCCCCCTGGGAAGTTTTTAAACCCCAAGCGAAAGAATTTTTCTCTCAGCATAGCGACTTGGTGACTAAAAATAAAATGGACATCAAGACGTTTGAAAAGGAACAGAAAAAACTGTTAACCAATCCCGAAATCGCTCAAGCATGGTTAGAATATCAAAGTGAATACCCCCACGTTAGTCTCTATTTTCGTTCCTCGGAACAATATAAAAATCAAATCTCTATTGTCAATGGTAAAAAGCAAGGGACGGATATTAATCTCTATAAGCTTTTTGTTGAACAATGTTTTAATCTCCTCCATCCCCGGGGTTACTGTGGAATTATTATTCCCAGTGGAATTTATACCGATTTAGGGTCTAAACAACTGCGAGAAATGTTATTTTCTCATTGTCAGTTAGGGACTCTATTCGGTTTATCCAATGAAAGATTTATTTTTGAAGGAGTTCACCACAGTTTCAAATTCTGTTTATTGGATTTTGCTAAAGGTAAAAACACCGATGTTTTTAATGCTGTTTTTCGCATTAATCCTAGAGAGGCAATTAGTAAGAATGAATTAGAAACATTTTTGTATAATAAAGATGAACAAGTGCAAATTTCCACTAACTTAATCCGCAAACTCTCCCCCGATTCCCTCTCGGTGATGGAATTTAAACAAGATATAGATATTCATATCGCAGAAAAAATGTCTCGTTTTCCTCTGCTAGGAGAAACCCTTCCCGATACATGGAATCTCAAGTTAACATCAGAATTTCACATGACTAATGATAGTCATTTATTTAAAACTGAACCCACACAGGGAAGATTACCCCTCTACGAAGGAAAAATGATTCATCAATTCACCCATCGGTATGCTTTACCGAAATACTGGTTAGATGAAAAGGAAGCAAGACAAGCTTTATTAAAACGCGGTGAAGTCGATAAAGGTCAAATCTTAGACTATCAAACCTATCGTTTAGGATTTCGGTCAATTTCATCAAGTACAAACGAACGCTCTTTAATTTCTAGTCTGATACCTAAATCAGTTTTTTGCGGAAATTCGTTATCTATTAGTGAGTACGAACAAAATAATTTTCAAGAAAATGAGGCATTCAAATTTTTCATCGTTACCATTTTAAACAGCTTTTTAATTGATTGGATGCTCAGACAAAAAGTTAGTCAAAATCTGAATTTTTTCTACATATATCAACTACCTATCCCCCGATTAAAAGAGGGAGATAAATACTTTCAGGAGATAGTAGAAAATGCCGCAAAATTGATTTGTACCACAGAAGAATTTGAGCAATTAGCGAAAGAAGTGGGGATAGGTTCCCATAAAAATGGAGTCACAGAAGAAGGAGCAAGAATGGCAATTAGAGCGAAATTAGATGCAATAGTCGCCCACTTGTATGAGTTAAACCTAACAGAATTTCAACATATATTAACTACCTTTCCCCTCGTCCCCGAAAGCGTCAAAACTGCCACCCTCAAAGCTTACCAAACCCTCTAAGGGAATTAGGAATTAGGAATTATGAATTATGAATTGGGAAGTAGGGAAATTGAACTAAAACCCCATAAACCCCCAACCTACATTACTGAACGAGTACGGAGGGAGTCGAACCCCCGACACCCAGGACCGGAACCTGGTGCTCTATCCTCTGAGCTACGTACCCAAGATAAAATACCATTACATTATACCACTAGCCGGCGCAGTAGAGCAGAAATTTCCTATGACTAGCGATCGCTCTTTAAAACTACTTATCAGCAACGATGACGGCATTTCCGCGCTAGGAGTCCGCACCCTTGCCAACACCCTCGCTACTGCGGGTTATCAAGTGACCGTAGTTTGTCCCGACGGCGAGCGCTCTGCCACCGGTCATGGCTTAACCTTACACCATCCCATCCGGGCCGAACAGGTGGAAGGAATTTTTCATCCCGATGTGATTGCCTGGTCCTGCTCGGGAACTCCCGCCGATTCGGTAAAATTTGCCCTTAGTGCCGTCCTCAAAGAGCCTCCCGATTTGGTTTTAGCTGGCATTAACCACGGATCTAATCTCGGTACTGATATCCTCTATTCTGGCACGGTTTCCGCCGCCCTGGAGGGCTTAATCGAAGGTATTCCCAGTATTGCTGTTAGTCTGGCTAGTTTTAAAGCCTGTGATTTCCAACCAGCTGCAGATTTTGCCCTCACTTTAGTCAGGAAAGTTACCCTTAACCCTTTTCCTGTTCCCACTTTACTCAATGTCAACGTCCCTCCGGTTAGTAGTGCCGAAATCAAGGGAGTGAAAATCACTAGGCAGGGATTGCGACGCTACGAGGAAACCTTCGAGAAAAGACTGGACCCCAGGGGTAAAAGTTATTACTGGTTAATTGGGGAAGTGGTGGAAGATATCGAACAACCGGACTACAGCCATTTACCCCCGCAAGTGCCTACGGATGTACGCGCTATTGGCGAGAATTTTATCACCATCACGCCCCTACAATACAATTTAACTGATGTACAGGGTTTTCAACATTTGCACCGGAATTCTTGGCTTGATTGAGGAGCATCTCATGATATTCTGATTCAATCAGTAGCGTTTGAGAGCCTATGTCCCCTCAATTTAATTTTCAAGAAAACGAACTCGAAGAAGCGGATGTCATAACCCTCTGGGATGAGCAAGGTCGATCGCTAGACTGTTATATTGAGAATGCCTATGAAACCGATGACCTTACCTATATGCTTCTTGTCCCCGTGGATACCCCGGTGATGATTCTAGCTTGGGACGAGGAATCGGAGGAAGAAGAATCTGATGCCTTCTTAATCGAAGATAGTGAGGAAATTGAGCGGATTTTCGCCGATGCTAAGGCAGTTTTAGCAGAATTAGACCTATTGCTTAAACCCACTGCTCACACCTTGACTGTTAGTGGTGAATTACCGCCCCTAGAAGAAGATAATGTTCTCAGTTTAGAAATCGATAGCGATGAACCTTCCTCGTCATCAGAGCCGGAAGAATTGCAATTTCTCGCCAGTTTCTTTTCCGAAGACCAAAAATACTCGATTTACAGTCCCCTTGCTCCTTTGTTATTCTTAGCTGTCGGTGATGGGGAAGGGAAAGTTGAATTAGTTTCCCCCGATGATGACGGTATGGGACCGATTCTAGAGGAACTTTTGTTTGATGAACTCGATTAATCAGATGATTTTACCAAATCCGCTGACCAAAATTGTTGATAAATCTAGTCACAGTATATCTTTCGGGATTTCATCATCATCGTGATTAAAACGGATTTGGTATTTTTTCTTTAAATTAGGGTGTTTCTCATAAAGATGGAGTATAACCTAATTGGGTATTAACGACCGGATCCTGTCTCCCCAAAATAAAAACCTCATACCTCACCATTAAGATAACTGCTATATCACCACAACTAGGGGAATTCCTTAAAGATTAGCTATTTTTCTGGTGATAGTGAGGATGAAAGGTTTCCAAGCAAGACTGATTAAATAACCCAATCCTGCCACTAAAATAATTGTCGCCCCCGAGGTGAGATTTAAACTATAGGATAACCATAAACCAACCAAAGTAAAGACAATTCCTAAAATAATCGCTAGGATCATCATTCCCTTCATATTTTTAACAAATTGTCCACTGATAGCGGCGGGAATAGTTAACAAAGCAATTACCATAATTAATCCTACCACCTGCATTACTGCCACAATAGTTAAAGCGGTTATTCCCATTAAACCTAAATAAATTACCTCCACGGGAATATTGCGAATAATCGCAAAGGTTTCATCAAAAGATATGGCTAACAACTCCTTATAAAAGATACTAACTAAGGCTATAATTAATATATCTATGCCCGCCATTATCCATAAATCATCCCTCGGTACAGTTAAAATACTACCAAAAAGATAACTCATCAAATCAGCTTTATAACCTGGGGTTAAATCAATAAAAATTACCCCAATCGCCATACCAATCGCCCACATCACCCCGATTAAAGTATCAGCTCTCTCCCGGATGCGACGCTGTAAAAACCCCATGCCTAAAGCCGAAAAAAAGGTAAAAAATATCGCCCCCACCAAAGGATTAATCCCGAAAAAATAACCGATTCCTATCCCTCCATAGGCAGCGTGAGCGATTCCCCCACTGATAAAAACCACGCGATTAACTACTACCAAAGTACCCACAATCCCACAGGCAATACTAACTAATATTCCTGCGGCAATCGCATGGCGCATAAAATCAAATTGTAAGGCCTCTAGCATAGGGTGTGGGGTGTGGGG
>NZ_JADEVX010000365.1:0-1344 GCF_015207925.1 Microcystis sp. LEGE 00066
GAATAAATAGAAATAGTCTCGGAGTCTCCTGTCTCGGAGTCTCCTGACTCCTGACGACCGGCTCCTATCTCCTGACGGCAGCTGATGTATTTTTTTCATTAAAGATGAGGCTAATCTCCGCCATCTTAGGGCATACTGTGAGTGTAACGAAGCACTATATTATTCAGGTTGCTTTCCCACTCCTTCCCTAGCTGAATCTCTATCTTGGAGAAGCCATTAGTCATGATCGAAATGAAAGTCGCTGGAATTGCCCTAGACGCTATCACTCGCAGTCCCATTGTACTGCTGAAGGATGGTTCCGAGCGTCGCGCCCTACCTATCTACATCGGACAAGATCAGGCTAAGGCCATTATCACCGTCCTCGAACAACAAAGACCCCCTCGTCCTCTTACCCACGATTTGATCACTAATATTTTTAAAGCTTGGGACATGGATTTAGAAAAGATTATCATCCATTCTCTCCAAGATAATACTTTTTATGCTGTTCTCTGTCTCCAGCGCGGCGAAGTCAAAAAAGAAATCGATTGTCGTCCCAGTGATGCGATCGCTATTGCCCTGCGTACCAACAGTCCCATCTGGGTAATGGAAGAAGTGATCGCTTCTGCTTCTATTCCTGTTGATCGTGATGCGGATGAAGAGGAACGTCAAGCTTTTCGCAATTTCGTCTCCAATCTTAGCCCCTCAGACCTGATCCAACGTCGCGGTGATTTTAGTGATCAGTGATCTTGAAGCGGTCAGCCGTCGGCTAGATAAAAATGATAGTAACAGGGAAATTACGGCGGATTCAGGCTTAGTCTGGTAGATATTCTAAGTGGGAAGGCTTATCTAATCAGGAGTTGTCTGTGCCAGATGGATAAGCTGTACTGAATTTAAACTGCGTATTGAAATTTTTAGTACAAATGCTCAAACTGCCTCTCCCTGATCCGCAGCTCTGGCGCTCCCTTGCAGTCTTAACGAGTATAGTCATTTCAAATAAGTGTGATACAGTCTAGACCGACAAAATCCTTAAAAACTCTGGGATTGATATTCTCAATTTTAATTGAAATGACTATAACTCTATAGTCATCGACTCGAAGCTTGAAAAGACCAGTCAAATTAGCACTGAAAGCTTGAGGACTAAAATTGGCAAAATTGTTCGACAACAGGCGAACTTTACCGAAAATTTGCTCTTGAATAATTGCAAGGAGTGCTGCTAAATCAGCGATTGCTTCGGCTGTAACCCACATTCCGCACCCTAAGCTGTCACAGAGAGAAATTACGGAGAGAAAAAATCAAAGTGAGCATAAAAATAAACATAAGGAGCGAAAAAAGGCATTTGAGAAACAGTAAAGCACCAAAAATGGC
>NZ_JADEVX010000202.1:0-6967 GCF_015207925.1 Microcystis sp. LEGE 00066
CACCCCGCCCCCACCAACAAACTTTTTGCCGCAAACCCTATCTAACCCTCTGCCGATTGCCTCAGTTGATTCCCATCCACATCAGGTAATTTTAGTTGCTCGCCATGGAAATCTGGATTATTTTACGTTTTTCAATCGCCGCTGCCATTATCGCTTTAGTTTGCTGGTCTTTAACCAGTGCCGTGCGCGATAGTTGGCAAGTTGCGCTACGGATGCACTCCATCCCTTGCTCCCACTGCCGCTACTTTACCAACGATTATCGCCTCAAATGTAGTGTACAACCCAGGAGCGCCAACACCGAACAAGCGATCGACTGTGGCGATTATTTTCCCGATGCCTAGTTTGCCATAATACCGAAAAGCTTTTCGAGATGGTGCGAAATTTGCTAGTCTAGGCTAAATAGGTCTGAAATAGTATAGAAACGTGGATACAATTATTGGTCGGGGCAAAACAGCCCGTAGAGCTTACGGTATCGATGAAATCGCACTTGTACCTGGAGTGCGAACCCTCGATCCTAGTTTAGCCGATACCCGTTGGTCTCTCGGCAATATCGAGCGGGAAATCCCGATTATCGCCAGCGCTATGGATGGGGTGGTGGATACTAAAATGGCCGTCCTTCTCTCCGAGTTGGGGGCGCTAGGGGTACTAAACCTCGAAGGTATTCAAACTCGTTACGAGGATCCTAACCCGATTCTTGATCGCATTACCGCAGTCGGCAAAGCAGAATTCGTCGGTTTAATGCAGGAACTCTACGCAGAACCGATTAAACCGCAACTAATCGAGCTTCGTATCCAAGAAATTCAAGAAAAAGGCGGTATTGCGGCAGTTAGCCTCACCCCTGCCGGTGCCGTCAAATACGGTGCTATCGTTGCCCAAGCAGCGGCCGATATTCTCTTTGTCCAAGCAACCGTCGTTTCCACTGCCCATTTATCCCCGGAAGCTATCACCCCCCTCGATTTAGTGCAACTGTGCCAAGAAATGCCCATTCCCGTGGTTTTGGGCAATTGCGTCACCTACGAAGTCGCCCTTAACCTGATGAAAACTGGGGCAGCCGGGGTTTTAGTCGGTATCGGTCCCGGGGCTGCCTGTACTTCTCGCGGCGTTTTAGGGGTGGGAGTTCCCCAGGCCACTGCTGTGGCCGATTGTGCCGCCGCTAGGGACGATTTTTTCCGAGAAACCGGTAAATACGTCCCCGTTATTGCCGATGGCGGCATTATTACCGGCGGTGATATCTGCAAATGTATCGCCTGTGGCGCCGATGCGGTGATGATTGGTTCTCCCATTGCCCGGTCCGTGGAGGCACCGGGCCGCGGTTTTCACTGGGGTATGGCCACACCTAGTCCGGTTCTACCCCGGGGAACCAGGATTAGTGTGGGCAGTACGGGAACTATTGCCGAAATCCTCGTAGGACCAGCAAAATTAGATGATGGTACTCATAACCTCCTAGGGGCGCTGAAAACCAGTATGGGGACTTTAGGTGCTAAGAACTTAAAGGAAATGCAACAGGTGGAAGTGGTGATTGCTCCCTCGCTGCTGACGGAGGGTAAAGTCTATCAAAAAGCCCAGCATTTAGGTATGGGTAAATAAAAGTTATCAGTGAACAGCGATCGGTTATCATCAGTGTTAAGTTTTTGATTTGTGCTGGAGATGGGTTTTTTGCTTGGTATGACCATCCCCTTCAGGTTCGGTTCTACCGACTGCCACTATCTCAAAAAACTGTTAAATTGGAAGAACCAAAAGGATAGTTTATAAAAAAATTGAGTTAAGGAGATCAAAGGTGTATAGAGAAAACGATCGCCCTCACAATTTATTCGGTACCGATAGTGAATTTTCCGAGAGTTTGTGGCAGTATGTGCAGACCTTAAGTCCCGAAACAATCGCCCAACTCTCGAAACCAGAATCCCAAGAGGTTTTTCAAGTGATGGAACGCAACATTATCGGACTCTTGGGCAACCTTCCTTCCGAACATTTCGGTGTCACTATCAGTACCAGTCGCGAACATCTGGGCCGGTTATTGGCCTCTGCAATGATGAGTGGTTACTTTCTCCGCAATGCTGAACAGAGAATGAATTTTGAAAAATCCCTCGCTAGTCTCCAGAGCGGTTCCAGCGATTTTTAAAGTTGAGCGGTATTTATTTGGAAAGGAAAAAAGAGGCAATCAGCTATTAGTTATCAGTTGTCCAATTTTAGTTATTTTTTATTGTATTAATTAGCCATATAACTTTTATCTGACTAATAACTGATGACTGATAAGTAGGTAGGCGTTAAAAATTATCAGATGCCCCCTTATCAAGGTGGATCCCCCCGCCTATCGGCACCCCCCTTATCAAGGGGGGCAGGGGGGATCGAACCTAAAATCCATTTTTAATTTAATTATAACCAGCTACTTAACTGATAACTGATTAAAGACAGTTTTGCTGCCAGAGTAGCTCTTTTTCGATTCCTTGTTTTTCTCCGGGAGGTACAGTCCTTTCCCGCATAATATAAAGTTGCAGGGATTTAATCTGTTGATCACTACCGTGCTGCTGATTCCAGTTTTGACAGAGATAATGACCAAACTCTCCATAAACTGACCGACCAATAGCTCGATTAAGATTAATAAAATATTGTCGCCACTGCATGGTTTTATACAAACGATTGCGATCGCTATCCGTGGGTTTATCCCAAATTACCGGCTGTCCTTCTCTAAATAAATCTACCGTGGAACCATCGACTAATTGACTGACTGCCACAAACCAAGCATCATCTCGGGGAGGACCAGGGGCAAAAATACTCCAATATTGGTCCAAACGGGTAACTCTTGCCAGAATATCAATTGTATTAAAAGTACGACGGGTGAGCAAGCGATCGAGGGATTGAACTAAAGGTGTATTTAAATCACCCCTATCGACCGATTGCCGGACAAAACTGCGTAAATTCCAGATACTGGTCAACAATAAGAAGAAAATTACCAAAATATTTAAGGGTAAAGAGGATTTAATCGTCAGGGGACGAAACTTGAGAGGTTTAGTGAAATTGCCCATAAAACGACGATGGGAGGCAATCCACTCATAAATTCTCGTTCCTAGGGTCATGAGGGGCGGTAAACGCAAAATTGGGGCTAAAAACCAGAAAATCGGCGAAAGACTGACAACATAAACCAATGCTGACCATTTAAACCAGCGTTTTCCCTGCCAATCTTCCACTACCCAAGAATTTTGGGCCACCATATCCTCGTATATTGAGGGGTTATCTTGCGCGACTAACAGGGGAGTGCCGGGTAAAATAAGAAAAGTGCGGAGAAGATGAACAACTTTCTTACAAAATCCACAATCTCGATCGTAATTAATCCTTAAACCTTCTCTTTCTGGGGTTATTATCCGTTTTTGTCCCCAATCCCAGACAAGACTAGGTATGATCGGCAACCAATGGGTGACACTCAAAAACGGGAAAATTCCCAGATGAAAACTGAGAGCAAAACCGATATGTAAAAGAATAAACGAGAGAATAGCGACTATTTTAAAGAAACTATTGCGAAAGGGAATAAAAATTAGCAGTGGACCCACCCATTCAAAGATTAACGCTGAAAAGGTCAGGATTTTTAGTAATTGTTGCGGCAAAGATAGTAAGAAACCAGCAAAAGCAGTACCGTATTGATCGTAACTGAGAGAGTAATAAACGGCCGTACCATCGGGCCACCAAGTCTCACTTTTGGTTTTAAAGGCCGCTGACCACATATAGATATAACAAATTTGTATCATCAAAGCCACCGTGGCAGCCGAAACTACGCGCTTGGGTAAGGGGTTGGGATTGGTGTTTAAGGCACTTTCCACGGAATAACAAGCGCCGAGGGGTAAAAACATCGCCCAGAATAATACTGCCCGGATTACGTCATCAGCGGCAAATAGTAACAGGGGGTTGCGATGATGTAAAGAGACGATTAGCACCCAAGTGGCGATCGTGGCTAAACGGGTATGATAGCCAATTAAGAGCAATAATGCGATCGCTATAGCGACAATAAACAGGATACTCTGCACCAGCACCGAGTCACTGAGAGCAAAAATAGACCAGTAAAAAGGACTAGCAGAGACTTTTGATAAGCTTCCTAGAGGTAAAACTCCTAATTCGCTGTAATGGGCAGTTACTTGGCTAAAACGAACTGATAAATCGACTAAAACCACTAACGCCAAGGCAATGCGAAATAAAGCCAGCGATCGCAGGTCAAACCCGAAAATCTCTGCCAGTCTTTGTCTAAATGATTTTGCCATTATCGCCATAGGATGATGATTCCCTCCACTTTTTCAATAAACCTACTTTATAGCAAGTAAAAAGGCCAAAGGCAAAAGAAAGCTGTATTCTCCGAGTCAGTATTCAGGAGATTATTTTTATTTATTCTTCTCTCCCATCTCCCATCTCCCTCATAGGTATAGGTTTTTTACATTAGAACTCTTGCGAATTAATTATATGTCATAATTATAGGTTAACTATTTTTTTTTGGAAAATTAGTTAGTACATTTCTTCTGAATGAAAACCTGAAGTTTTGCTTTTAACTCAAAACTCTTTAGATATGCTTTAATTTGGTTGTCAAAACCTCTTTATTTAAGCATCACAAACTTTATCAATTATAAAAATTGAGAATAAATTCTCCTTGACTTGATTAATGTTTGGCAACTTTTAAGAAGCTGCTACACCTAACTCACACTTACAAACAGCCGCCAACAGGTTAGGGACTTGCGCTTTGATAATGTACCTTTTGGGCGAACGCAGTTCGCCCCTACATTGTGAACAAAATCCGTCACTGAGTTAAAAAGGAAAATTGAGGTAGAATAAATGAGTGTTATCCTGTTAAAATCGAAACTACAGCATCGATCAAGGAGTGAAACAAATATGCCGGCGGGCTATGAAGAAAATCCCAGAATGCCCCTAGATAAAGTTATTTTTGTTATTGCTTGCATCTATCTAGGTTGGGTGGTGGCATGGCTAATCAGTCAAAAAAATGCCCCTATCTCTCAAAATGGCACGATTTCCCAGGAAGATAAAAAATTTATTGCCTATCTGCAATCATCCCTTGCTATTATTGATCGGCAAAGTCAAACTTCATCCCCCGATCCCAATCCTGCTGCCAAAAATAACCCTTCTCCAGTAGTGCCAGTTCTACCAGCACCACCCGCTAATTTACCGGTTAATAATACTCCCCAGATCATAGAAAGAATTTACGTTCCTGTTTATCCCCAAACCCCTGAAACTACTGCCAAACTTGTCCCAGTTACACCCTCAAGTCGCGACATTGCTGCACCACCATTACCGGCTGCCCCCGAGGTGAAACCGCCGGTGGCAGCGGTTATTCCTACCAATAATCAGGTGAAAAATACCCTGGTGGGGGTGATGGATTTAGGCGATCGATCTACAGCTTTATTTGATAATAAGGGCATAACTACCCGTATTTCTCCGGGGGAATTTGTCAACGGTTGGACTTTAGTGGAAGTTGGCAATCAACAGGTTATTTTGTCTCGCAATGGCCAAACAAAAGTCCTAGAAGTGGGACAATCTTTTTAGGTTAAACGACGGATAAATTCCAAGGGTAAACCGTCTGTATCGGCAATAAAGGTGACTTCATAGATATGATCGCCGATCATCTGTTGTTGGGGGGGCAAAAGAATATTTAAAGGTTGATATAAATTGGCATCCTCTTGATGGGCTTGCTGAAAGTTATTTGTTAATTTTTCTAACCATTCTGGTAAATTGCTGACATTTTCTGTTAGGTCAAAAGACAAGTGATAATAACCGACATAATGCTGATCACCAAAGGCATCGGGGGCGGGTTTCGGTTGGGGAATTTGGATTAATTCGATGCGTCCGTTTAACCCCGTTAGCCAACAGGCCAAAGTATAACCTGTGGTGAATCTTTCCTCTAGGTTAAAACCGAGAAGTTGGTAAAAAGCGATCGCCCGATGGATATTAGCCGTCCGAATAGAAGCATGGTGCATTTTCAGTGATCAGTAATCAGTCAAAAAGACGAAAATAGGGATAACGTTTGGGAACCCCCGGTTCTTTTTCCAGATCAAAGTTAATTACATCCCAACAGGGTTCATCGGGGGCATCGGGACTAAATTCTACTGGTAAACCGTAGAGACGGGGAATAGCGGCTTCACCCAGTTCATTACCGCGCCAAGTGGTGTTACGTTCTAGGTAGGAACTAACTAAATCCCGATAACGGTTGGCAATAATTACTTTAGTCGCTTTAAATCCTTGGGTATAGAGGCGATCGAGTGCTTCGTGAATCTCAAAACGAATACCATCCGGGTGAGTGTGTTGACGATACCACTCACCATTCCAGAGTCGCCAATGTCGTCCTGACTGCAAGTGAACCAACTCACCCGTTTTGGGATCGGCTTCAAAAGCCCCATGGCGCGGACACAAATAGGTATCCGTCAAAGTGAGGGCGGGGATTAGCTGCCGACAGTGAGGACAATGGATATCGGGGCCAAAAACAGGGTATTGTAAACTTGCATTGATCATGGAAGAACCTAAACTAAAAATTGTTATCTTTGTACCAATAATCCTATATATATTATACCCAACCAAATTGGACGGGTATTCTCTTTCGACTTTAGTGCAGATCCTCCCATGTCTTTAGATAACTTAAGATCAACTTCTAATTTCTGGCCGATTGTCGATGTCAGTCAAGCGGCTTTTATCGCCCCTAATGCCACGGTAATGGGCGATATTTCCCTAGCTGTGGGGGTGAGTGTTTGGTATGGGGCGGTATTGCGTGCCGACGTGGAACGCATCGAAATTGGGTCCTATACTAATATTCAAGATGGGGCGATCCTACACGGAGATCCAGGCAAAATTACTATCCTTGAAGATTACGTTACCATCGGGCATCGGGCGGTAATTCACGCAGCCCATATTGAACGCGGTTGTTTAATCGGCATTGGGGCAGTGATTCTCGATGGTGTGCGCGTCGGGGCGGGTAGTATTGTCG
>NZ_JADEVX010000366.1:0-1328 GCF_015207925.1 Microcystis sp. LEGE 00066
CCTAATTTTCAGGGAAAAAGTACCTGAATTTTACCCCCGATCCCTCCAATGGTCGGCACTTTTTGAGGTCAAAAAAGTCTAAAAGCCTTATCCAACAAGGTTTTTAGATTTATTCAGCAAGCCCTAATTAATTGGCTCTTCTGGTTTCTGTGTGGAAACGAGGTCTATACTGATAGTTTATTTAACAAAATAGTCCTAAAAGTCTTTCCCAGTAAACATTTCACGATTTCATAAGCAAAAATTATCACACAAAGTCGAGAAGAGCCATTAATTTTCCTTAGTTACTTATCAAGTAAATAAACTGGCATCAACCCGAAAATATGCTCCCAAAGACCTAGCTTCTGACTGATTGATGCTGCGTTGTCCATTAATTATTTGCTCCACCGCATCAGGGGAACCCAAAATAGTAATTAGCTCTGGATATTCTATCTCGTTAGCTTCTATAAGATGCCGTAAAGTTGCTAAAGGATTTCTGTCAGGAATTGGATAATTATCTGCCTCGAACCTTTCGATCAAACTAATCAATAACTCCAGTAAAGCCTCCTCCTCTAAACTAAGTTCCGAGCGATGTTCCAACTCTTGAGCAATTGCGATCACTCGCTCGTTTTCCACCTCTGTGGTGATTGCTTTTAGTTGATAGTGAGCGAGTAATTCTCCATAGGTTTTATAATTAAAAGTAAGCATCATTTTTCCAATTTTCTTTATCGTACTCGGCGTGGTTAAGAATATATTTAATATAGATAGTCTGTCGGATATAAACTATATCTACAATTAGACGATAGTGATTTCCTTTAATGTTAAAAACAGTGAAATTACCAACAGATTCAGCACTTTTATAAGTGGCTTGCACATCGATGAGATTTTGCCATGCCGCTTTACTAGCAACTCTATACCAATCATAGAGAGACTCGCAGGAATTAGCGTTGGTCATACAGAAATCGCGAAGTATTCGACGGCTAATTACCCGCATAATACAAATATACCTCTGACAGTTTCTGTCAACAGCAATTATACCTCAATATCTAGGCTAACTCAAGCCGGCGGGCCGATTTGCTCACACTTTACATCGCGTAAAATCTTAGCACTTCCCACCAATGGGGACGTTTTCCCCCTTAAGTACCTAAGCAAAATTAATTACACATATCTACCCCCCCTTGCCTCTTGCCTCCTGCCTTTTGCCTTTCTTCACTAGGAAATTTATGGCTCTTCGGGAATTGTTATGCAAATAATTAACTTAAAATAAAATTCGATGAGAGTATCTAAGCTCAAAAGTAGCTGAAATCCATACAGGGAAGGACTTAAGGCACAAACAGGTTAATACCAAAAGA
>NZ_JADEVX010000367.1:0-1320 GCF_015207925.1 Microcystis sp. LEGE 00066
GTGTGGGGTGGTGGGGTGGTGGGGTACTGACACCAATTAATTCCCCGCCCTCAAGAAAAAAAAATCGCCTTGACGATTAGAATAGAGTTAACTTTTCCCCTCAAGGCTCTGCTCAATTAACTAGATTATGACATCCTCCTATTTTGGTCTAGAAACCGAAGAAAATAAACTAATTAACTCTAATAATCTCTCGTTCGCCGCTTCTCTTGGTATTCATGCCCTAATTTTAGCGATTATCTTACCTAATTTCCTCAATAATCCAGCGCAGGAGCCAAAAAAAGAGTTACGCAACGTCAATCTGATTGAATTGAACCCTCTAGAGCAGTCACGTCTTCCCAGTCTCGACTCCTCCCTGTCCAGCTTACCGGAACTGCCTAACCCCAATTCGTCTTCTTCCTCTTTGCCTCCTCTCCCCCCCATGGATGGTATCCATAACAGCACCTTACCTCCTTTACCCTCGGTTTCTTCCCTTCCCCCTTTACCTTCTTTACCTGCTTTACCTCCCCTCTCCTCCTTACCCTCCGTCAATATCTATTCTCCTCCCGTGGCATCTATTCCCTCTCTGGGTAGATTACCGATTCCTCGCAATTTTCCCACTTCTACCCCCAGTTTACCTAGTCCTCCTTCTGTTCCCACGCTGCCAGAGAATAATAATCTGCCGAGGGAGACTAATAACCAGCAGCTCCGGCCTGAATTCGATCCCTACCAAGATAATCTAACTTTAGATAGATTGCGAAATTCGCCCCGTAGTGCATCGCAACAGGCACAGGAACAATTAAACAATTCCTTGGCCCGCACTTCGGAGCCGAATGGTCAATCGCCCATTGATGAACAGCGTCGTCAACAATTAATGTGGGAAATGCGAGAACGTTTGCGCGCCCTGGAGGCGGATAAAAGCAATACGAGTAACGAGGAGGCCATGAGAAATCAGGTGGATTGGCTGGCCAGAGTCCAAAAAACCAATCCTAATGCCTTAAATGAACTAAATCAGCCCAATCAGGGCAGCAGAGGCATAACTACCGTCAATTTAACCGGTAATTATCCCGCTACAGCTTGTTCCCGTCAATTAGCGGGGACGGCGGTTTATGGGGTGACGGTGGATGCTCAAGGGCGCCTCAGCAGTGAACCCCAGTTAATTAAAAGTGCCGGCTTCCCGATTTTCAATCAACAGGGGGCTGGGGAAGTGCGCTCAACTCGTTTTAATAATCCTAGTGGTGAGTCGAGAATCTATCAAGTGCGCGTCAGTTTTGCCCCTAACCCGGAAGTGTGCCGAGGTGCGATCGCTAATCCCCCAAAACCGGAGGGTAGTAACCTCAATAC
>NZ_JADEVX010000022.1:0-38018 GCF_015207925.1 Microcystis sp. LEGE 00066
CCTTTACTGCTGCAGAAACAGCAGTAGAGAGCAATCCTCAGCCAGTGGTCACTAATCGAGTACCAGAGTCAAATTTTACGCCACCGTCCCCAGTTAGCCCTAATTTACCCCCCCTAACTCCTCCCAATTCCCAGAATACTAATGCAATTGTACCACCACCGCCGCCGCGCAACCTAGGCAATCAGAGAAGTTTATCGGATGTGATTACTTTTAATCGGGCTGCCCCTAATCCCAGTAGTGGTAATATGAGCAATAGTGGCCGCCAAGGTTTTAAAGTAGTAATTGAAGCTAAAACCGAGAGCGATCGCAGCAAAGTTCGTTCTCTCTATCCCGACGCTTTCCCCACTTCCTACAAAGGTCGTTCCGTCTGGCAAATAGGTGCTTTTAGCAATCGTGATAAGGCTGAAAACGCTTTACAAAGTCTTGCTCCCCTGCGCGGATCGATCGTACCATTTTAACCTTTAAAAATTGTCAGATCCCCCCCTTATCAAGGGAGGCAGGGGGGATCGAACCCAAAATCTATCGTTTAATTAGAACCACTTACTTAACTGAAAATATGGAAATATCAGAACTAAAAAAAGGTATCGAGATAGTAGGATCGCGCCTGGGTAAAACCCAGGACTATCTTTGACTTACCCACTTTAAGGGCCAAAATTAAAGACTTAGAACAGGTGGCAGCCGTCCCCACTTTTTGGGATAATCCCGATACTGCTCAAAAAACCCTGCAAGAACTAAACGAATGTAAATCTTCTTTAGAAACCTATCAAAGTTGGTGTGAACAATTAGAAGATACTAAGGCAATTATCGAGTTATTAGAATTAGAATCCGATCGAGCTTTACTAGAAGAAGCAACGGACAATTTAACTCATTTACAGCATGACCTCGATCGCTGGGAATTGCAACAGCTTTTAAATGGTCCCTACGACTCGAAGGGAGCGGTTTTAACGATTAATGCGGGGGCCGGGGGAACCGATGCCCAAGATTGGACAGAAATGCTCCTGAGAATGTATTCTCGTTGGGCCGAGAAACAGGGATATAAAGTCACTTTAGCGGAAATATCAGAAGGAGATGAAGCGGGAATTAAATCGGTGACAATTGAAATTGCTGGAACTTATGCTTACGGTTATCTAAAAGGAGAAAAAGGCACCCATCGGTTAGTCAGAATTTCCCCTTTTAATGCTAATGGTAAACGTCAAACCAGTTTCGCCGGGGTGGAAGTGATGCCAATTTTGGGCGATGATGTGGTGAGGGTAGAAATTCCCGATAAAGATTTAGAAATTACCACCACTAGATCGGGGGGAAAAGGTGGACAAAATGTTAATAAAGTGGAAACTGCCGTGCGTGTAGTTCATCTTCCCACAGGTATCGCTGTGCGTTGTACCCAAGAGCGATCGCAATTACAAAATAAGGAAAAAGCCCTAGCTTTATTAAAAGCGAAATTGTTAATTATCGCTCGGGAACAACAGGCTCAAGCGATCGCCGAAATTCGCGGCGATATGGTGGAGGCCGCTTGGGGCAATCAAATCCGTAACTATGTTTTTCATCCCTATCAATTAGTCAAGGATCTCCGCAGTAATGTGGAAACCACCGATGTTACCGGGGTAATGAATGGGGATTTAGATAGCTTTATTGAAGCCTATTTACGTTTAGGGGGTGGAGTTTAAAGAAATGTATCGCCGTTGTCGTCCACAAGTCCCACTCCCGTGTGGACGCGATGATAAAATCTCCTCTTGGAAAAATGTCGATTTGCGTTAAAACACTTTTTTGCTTGCTGTATAAGGGTTTCGCCGATTTGACATCCCTAAAATGGATTTGCGTTAAAGCACTTTTTAGCATTTCCACACTTCGACTAAGCTCAGTGTACACTTCGCTCAAGGCTAGTCTAGGCCCAAAAGGGGAGATAACGAGCATAACGAGTTGATTTAGATTCAGATTCGTCAAGTTTAATCAGTCCTGCTTCTTTAGTTGCACCGATTAGTAGAGACACAGTGGCAGTTCTTGACTCGTCTAAATGAAATCGCTCTCTTAAGCTTTGGTTAGACATCCGTTGATTATCGACATAGAGGAGACAACAGTGCTGATAACAAGCGCGAATACGGTCAGATTGACTCATTTTGCCAAAATCCTGATGAGCGAATAGGATAGAAGTTGTTCGTATCTCACCTACTCTAAAATCTGGTGCGGGAAGTTGAAATTTCTCGGCAGCGGAAATAACTTTATCAATACCACTGCCCTTTTCTTCACAAATGCCAAAACGACGCATTATGTCAGCTAATTGCTCATTACGGGAGCGATATTCGTCTATAAAGCGTTCTACTTTGATAAAAGGAATACCAGGGTTAGAGATTTCTACTCGATCATTATACATTTCAATCATCACCGAAGCGCCTGTAGCGAGAAAGTCCTGATGAATCAAAGCATTGGCGATCAGTTCTCGCAAAGCTTGTCGAGGAAACATTTTCACTTCTTCCCTAAGAACCTCCTCGATGACGCGATTTTGAGGGGCTAAATCGTGGACAAAATTAACTAAACCATCAAAACCCACAGCATATCCCTTAGTTACTGTCTGTTCCAGTCGAGTTTTAATTTTACCTGTTCCCTCATAGATAATCACTCGTGGTGCTTTACGCGCTAAGGTAGGGGAAAAGCTCTCAAGTTGTCTGGCCAGAAGAATAGCAGATAAATTAGGAATTGTCCAACCTTTTGATGTTTTGTCAAGGAGTTGATCGCTTTGTAATCTTTCTAAAACAGCATCACGATGGCTAGGATAGGGAAGCTTGAGCAATTTAAAGTAGGTTTGGGTGTCGAGTAGGTCAATAACCTCATCTGGACTGGCATGAGAGCGAGCGGATTGACAAAACCAATCTTGTTGATCTTCAGCAAAGATGAGCTTAAGCCGATCAGGTGTCATGAATACTAAGTCTTCCCCTGCTCGCATTAGATAAGCACCTTCAAAGGCGATAGGTTGTCCTGTGGGACGGGTTGGCACTTCAAAAACCAAGACACGACCATCAGGGTGGGCCAATTCGGTGATTTCCACGCGCAAGCGAAGTTTTTGAACGATTAGCGCTTTAATTCTGTTAATTTCTTCGGGTGTAGGAAAGGCTTGTGAACCAACAATTTTACGGGGACGTTTATCGGTAACACCTAAGATAAAATGGCCACCTCCTTCATTAGCAAGGGCGACGCAATATTTTAACAGTTTGTTTGTATCAAATTGATTTTTAGCCTCTTTAAATTCTAGTCGCTCATTTTCCACTGGGGCATTTAACCAACCTTCTAGGGTCTCTAGGTTTATCATGCAGTAATCTCCTTCTGGGTGGGAATTTACGTTTGGGGGGGAACAGTGCGGGTTATACTGATTCCTAAGATGAGAGCAGCTCTATTTTCTTACAAATTCTGTTCTTATTGGCTTGTCAAGCTGTTTGTCCTCTACTAAGAAGAAAAATCAATGGTTATTATCGAGATTACCAATGTGGAAGAAATATTGAGCGCAAAAATTGGCTCTTTCGCCGCTAAAATCGTCCAAGCTCTAGCAGATGATGAAGGGAAAGTGGAAGAGGTTCTCATCAAAGAATTACAGGCTAATTTTCAGGAAAGGGGGATTAAAGCTAATCTGTTTAGCGTCACTGGGTTAGATATGCTCGGCAATGGCAGGCTAGAAGTTAACGTTAATGTTCGTTCTGCTAATATGATGTCCTAAGAGAAGATAAAATTACCAATGGTTGGGTTAAATATAGTTAAACCCAACCTTATTTTGGTAGTTACCGTCAAAAGCAATGGCAGCGAAGCTTGAGGTTATAATAAACCAACAAAATGTAACGGTCCTTGACCGGTAATTAATTCGATAATAATTGCCAGAAAACCGATCATCGCTAATCGACCATTCCACACCTCGGCTGCCGTGGTCATTCCCCATTCCCAACGTTCCTGGGGATACATTTTCATATTCGCTTTCGGATGGGTAATTTGCTCGAAAGTGGTGGGTTTTTCCTCCAGGGATTTGACCACTAACTGGGAGAGAGATTCGATAAACATCGGGTGAGTGTTAAGAGCCGGGACTCGCTGAAAATGTTCAATTCCCGCTTCTTCCGCCACTTCTCGGTACTCTATATCGATTTCTTGCAGAGTTTCGATGTGTTCCGAGACAAAGCTAATCGGCACGACCAATAAATTCTTAATTCCCTGCTCTCCCAACTCTTTTAAAGCATCTTCCGTATAGGGTTTTAGCCATTCCACTGGACCGACGCGACTTTGATAGGCTAAAGTGTACTGATTGGGTCGGTTTAGCGTACGCATGATCGCCCTAGTACATTCTTCAATTTCCCTTTGATAGGGATCTCCCGCTTCCTCCACATAACTTTGGGGGACCCCATGGGCGCTAAAAAAGATATGTACTTGGTCAGGATTAGGACACTGCTCTAATTCTCGCGCAATCAGATCCGCCATGGCACCCAGATAAGTGGGATGATCGTACCAAGAGGGGATGAGAGTATATTCCGTCAAACGTAGATAGGGATCCTGCTGCCACATTTCCTCCAGTACACGAAAACTGGAACCACTGGTGCTGATGGAAAATTGGGGATAAAGGGGAAGAATAACTAATTTTTTGATATGATCCCGTTTAATCCGCTCGATCGCTTCTTCGGTGAAGGGATTCCAGTAACGCATCCCGATATAAACGCTCACCTCGCGGCCCATTTCCGCGAGACGTTGTTGCAGTGCCGTGGCCTGTGCTTCCGTAATCTTGAGTAAAGGGGAGCCACCACCAATCTGACGGTAATTTTCTTGGGATTTACTCGCTCTTAGCGTCGATATTAACCAAGCTAACGGTTTTTGTAATCCTTTGATCGGTAAACGGATGATTTCTGGGTCAGAAAAAAGGTTAAATAGAAAAGGACGCACATCCTCTAACCGCTCCGGCCCACCCAAATTTAATAATAAAACGCCAACGCGACCCATAGTGTTAACAGATAATTTTTTAAATTTTCAGATTCTTTACCAAGTTTAACAATATATCGGTGGAACCGTTAAAACAAATTACAGGCGACAGAGAACTTAATCAAATTTTGGAGGTTGATCTTGGCGACAATTTTACGTCCCCTCAGTTATCAATATCAATGGCTTTACGATGGTATCTCCCGTCTGGCTGCCCTAGCAGTGGGTGGGGAGTCCCGTTTTCGGCAATTGGCTCTAGAAGGCTTAAAAATCGCTAAAAATGACCCTATCCTCGATCTCTGTTGTGGTGCGGGTCAAACCACTCGTTATTTAGTCCCCCTATCCGATCGCTGTGTCGGTTTAGATGTCTCTCCCCGGGCCCTGGAGCGAGCTAGTTTAGCGGTGCCGCAAGCGCATTATGTGGAGGGATTAGCCGAAAAAATGCCCTTTAATGCGGGAGAATTCGCCTTTGTGCATACTAGCGCCGCTCTCCACGAAATGGAGCCGGAGCAGTTAGAGGAAATCCTGAAAGAAGTTTATCGAGTTCTCAGACCGGGGGGAATTTTTGCCCTCGTGGATTTTCATCGACCCACTAACCCGCTTTTTTGGCCTTCTTTAGCCCTATTTTTGCAATTATTTGAAACCGATACCGCTTGGCAGTTTATTGATCGGGACTTGATCCAATCTTTACAGGCGATCGGTTTTCGTGATTGTCAACAAAAATTATACGCTGGTGGCAGTTTACAGGTGATTCAAGCGGTCAAGTGAAGGGATCGGCCGGGCAAGATTTTCAGGGGCAGTCGGTCATTTATACTGAATAAGGCAACGGTTTTTTAATCAAGCTGAGTTCGATCGACTCGCTGCCAGTTATTTTTGAGAAGTTAATGACTAGAGCAAAAATTCTACAACCCGATTTAATTTTGGGGGATACGATTCTCGGTCTCACTCCGGAGATTTTGAGTCAGCATCAGATTAAGGGATTGATTCTCGATGTGGACGATACCCTTGTCCCCCTTCAGGAAACGACGGTTTCTGACGATTTACAGCGTTGGGTCGATTCCTTGCGTCTTTATCTACCGATTTGGTTGGTAAGCAATAATCTCAGTGAAAATCGCATCGGTGCGATCGCTGATAATTTACAACTTCCCTACCTTCTCGGTGCGGTGAAACCCTCTCGACGGAAACTCCGGCAAGCGATGACAGCCATGGGACTTCCCCCCCAACAAATTGCTATGGTTGGCGATCGCTTGTTTACCGATGTTTTAGCGGGAAATCGTCTGGGAATGTTTACCATTCTGGTGAAACCAATGGTAAACCCTTTGACGGGGGGACAAGCTTATCCAATCCACGATTTTGAGGTGTGGGTATCACAAATTCTCGGCGTTTCCCTGCATCCGCAGCATTACTTAATAAAACCTGACCAATCCTCACAAAAGTAAATATTAAAAAATACTTAACTATAGAGGAAAGGAGGGAAAAGTAGGAAATACTATAGACAATTTGAAATGAGGTCAGCCGAAATAAAGACCTTAACAAAAATATGGCATGGGAAGTCCCCACCCTGAGCAAGCGCACTGGTGGGGATTCTCCGATCGCCTCGTTTACCTCCGATCACAGCCTGTAGTATAATAGACCTCTTGTAAAAATCAAAAATCTGACCTTAGGTGAGGAGCCAGTAGTCAGTAGTCAGGAGGATTAAGAATGAGCATTAATCAATTAAATACTCTCTTTAAGGGTTTTAGGCAATTTTATGGCTATTTTTCTCATTTTTGGACTATCAAAAATTAATTATGCAAGAACTCTAATCTCAAAAGCTTAGTCAAGTGATGGGAGTAGTCTGGTGGTGGGATTATGCCTTGAATCTATGCAATCAGACTTACAAAGAAACCGGCAAGGGTTATCTCAAGTAGCTCTCAACCAGGTTTGACCAAAGCTCAAAAACGAAGAAAAAACAGCCTAGTTAGGAGAATGTTACTCGCAGGTTTTGCAGCCAACGACTATTTAGGCATTGAGAATAAATAAACTTTACAGATAATAGGAAATTAATTTTGCACGACTACTTAACTGGTAACTGATTACTGATTCAGGGCTGAGGACTAAAATAAGCGATCATCGAACTGCCTGAAGTATTGATCCCCGTGGTGTGGTACTGTCAATTCAGTGCATTTATCTGCACTGACTTAAGATTTGTCGCTGTTGTCATCCCCTTCTCCTGTCGCTGTTTTTGAGGCTTTCTATGACCGACATTCCTTTCACTCTAGACCAACTGAGAATTCTCAAGGCGATCGCTGCTGAGGGAAGCTTTAAACGGGCGGCAGATACCCTGTATGTATCCCAACCGGCAATCAGTCTTCAGGTACAAAACCTCGAAAAACAGCTAAATGTGCCGTTATTCGACCGAGGCGGTCGGAAAGCTCAATTAACAGAAGCGGGACACCTACTCTTAAGCTACGGCGAAAAAATTATCACTCTCTGTCAAGAAACCTGTCGGGCGATCGAAGATCTACAAAATCTGCAAGGGGGAACCCTAATCATCGGTGCTTCCCAAACCACGGGAACCTATCTTCTTCCCCGCATGATCGGGCTGTTTCGGCAAAAATACCCAGAAGTATCCGTACAGCTACAAGTTCATTCCACCCGTCGCACCTCTTGGGGTGTTTTTAACGGTCAAGTGGATTTAGCCATTATCGGGGGAGAAGTTCCCGCCGAATTACAAGAAACCCTGCGGATTATCCCCTACGCAGACGATGAACTGGCTTTAGTCCTGCCTATTTTTCATCCTCTGTCTAAGGTAGAAATGATTCAAAAAGAGGATTTATATCGACTAAAATTCATCACCCTCGATTCCCAATCGACGATTCGCAAAGTCATTGATAAGGTTTTAACTCGTTGCGAGATCGATACCAAACGCTTAAAAGTGGAGATGGAACTGAACTCGATCGAGGCGATTAAAAATGCCGTACAATCCGGTTTAGGAGCGGCTTTTGTCTCGGTGACAGCGATCGAAAAAGAACTACAAATGGGCGTGATCCACGCTACCAGAATTAAAGATGTGGAGGTACGTCGCACTTTGTCGGTAATTATTAACCCGAATCGTTATCGCTCAAAAGCGGCCGAAGCTTTTACCCTAGAAATACTACCCCAATTCTCCACCTATCCCGAATATCTGGCTGACGACCACAACTTTGAACCGATTCCTAACTCGCAAACCGCCGAAATTATGAGTAAATAAGTCGCTCGAGACGGGCAAAATCTCCCTCGGAACATTTAAGCTATCTCTTAGGAAAATTACTGCCCCGATAAATTACTTTTTTATCGACTTTAATCCAATGGAGACTCTCTAAACGACTTCTAAGATTAGTAATAGTTACTCCCAACTCGTCGGCGATCGCATACAGATGTCCCCATTTAGTCAAGTCACGTCCCTTGATGGCTTTCTCTAACTCACTCATCGCCATTAGTAAACAACTGGCAAAATATTGGGCTTGCCATTCAATTCTTTGGCTAGAATCAACTGTCCGACACAGAAAAGGTTGAATTGTCTCTAGGGAATCTCCCTGATTGATTCGGTCCAAAAAGTTAGAGACGGCTGTTTGATTAATATGAAGGACAAAATGACCAATTTCATGAGCTAAACTCGAATTTTTAAAACCTTCTTTTACCAGGGATGAATTTTGAGAATCTCTTAAGAATTTTACATCTTCATTAAGAATAATTTTCTTTTCTGTGGGAACAATCATTGCGGCGATTTCTCCCTCTTGATCTGGCTTTATATCCGTCCATTCAATAGCCAAATCAAAATGATCGGCCGCTGCTTCCGCAATATCGCAATTTTTTAAGGGACGACGACGATGAGCTTTTACTTTCTTCAGAATATTGTCTGCCTGAGCTTCAATCTCTGTTTTGGGAATAAAACTATAGGGTTTAATAATATCCAAGATATTTACTCCTCTGGTTCTAATTTTGTCGCCTCAGAAATAATTTTTTTGGCAAAATTAGGATTGTCTTTCATGCGACGCAATAAAATTGGCATTTGTTGGTATTTTTGAACTAACTCTTTGAAGACTTTTTGATCATCTGAACTCAGTCGTCCTGCTAATTCTCCTAGAGTTTGAGCATTTAATTTTAAATGAGTCGCTAAGGACTCAATCACCTGCTGACTAGGAGGATAACCTGCATGATCATTTTCTAGCTTCGATAGATAGGTATAGTCCACCCCAATCAACTTAGCTAGTTCTCTCTGACTATATTCCTCCTCTCGACGAGCTTTGCGGATAACCTGTCCAAATGTTTCTGACACTGCTTTTCTCTCAATCGCTCAAAAAAATTATATCAAGGGTTGACTATTTCAGTCAACATAGGCTAAAGTTAGTTCATTGGCGTTGATTATTTTAGTCAATGTCATCCTAGCATTATCCTGACCGAGGGAAAAAATCTTGTCCTGCCAGTCCCCCAAAAAGCCTTGGTATCCTCCGATGAGCTATAGTCTTTGGCGATCACTAAAACCAGCGATTGGCTATGAGAATTGGCATTGTCAGACAAAACGGGGGTTTGAAAAAGCGCGAAACAAAGAACCAGAAGTCCAAAGATTATTATCAGAAGATAATCAACCGCAAAAAATTGGTAAGTTGGCACAAAGGGGAGTTTTTGAGTTTCATCAAGAGCTGGTGAGATTATCAGGTTCCCATGGGGTGGAACAAGTGGCAGAAATCCTGCAATTAAATCAAGAATCGCCAGAAATTCAAGCTAGGGTTTTAGTAATTTTAAACAATTACTATCAACAACCAATTTTATTGAATAAAGAGATTATTAATTTATCTAGAGGTGATGAAGGTTATCCAGAACCTATTGTTATCGAGCAAGGTAACTATAAGTTTAATTTGTCCGCTGCCTTTGATTGTATTTTCAGAGAAGCCGATGACACTATACATATTTTAGATTTGAAAACTGGTCAATCTAATTTTGATCGTCGTCAGGCTCATGTTTATTTACTAGCGGCTAGTTACCGTTATCCTCAGGAAAAAATTGTCGCTTCTTTTTACAATTTAGAAACCCAAACAAGCTCAGAAAAAATATCCCTGTCTTCTGAGGCAATAGAAGCAGTTAAAATCGAACTAGCTTCCCTGGCCAAAAAACATCAGCAACAACTACAAAAATATAAAGATCACCCCAAAGATTTTTATCATATTTTTCCGCCTCAAAGTGCCTATGTCTGTCGTTATTGTCCGTTTACATCGATTTGTGATTATGCAAATAAGGAGGTTTAGATCATGAATTACACAGAAACTAAAACAGCCAACTCTCCAATCTTTTTGAGTGAAATTAGTTCCTTAACTCTCAATAATAATTGTTTAAATTGTTTTAAACTTAATCATCAAGTTACTAGAAAAATAGGTAATCGTTTTAGTTGGCAATTCAGTCGGAAGTTTCCTGCTGTGGTGGTTATTTTTGAAGATAATTGTTTTTGGGTATTAGCTAAAGATGAAAAATTACTTCCCTCTCCACAACAGTGGAAAGAAGCTTTATCAGATATTCAAGAGGTTTTACGAGAAGATATTGGCGATCACTATTATTCTATTCATTGGCTAAAAGACTTTCAGATAACAGCTTTAGTTACAGCACAATTAGCAGTTAGAATTCTGAAAATATTTGGTAAATTTTCCTATCCAATAGTTTTTCCCAAAGATAGTCAGATAAGTGAAAACCAAGTACAGGTAAGAAGAGAAGTTAACTTTTGGGCAGAAATCATCAATGACACCGATCCAGCTATTTGTTTAACTCTTGAAAGTAGTATTGTCTATAGTGGAGATTTAGAACAGTTTTATGAAAATCATCCCTATAGACAAGATGCTGCTAAATTATTAGTAGGTTTAAAGGTTAAAACTATAGAAACTAATGGGACAGCTAAAATTATTAGAATAGCGGGTACAATTGGGGAAAGAAGAGAGGAACTATTAACAAAAGCTACGGGTTCAATTAGTCGAAGAAAATTAGAAGAAGCTCATCTGGGGCAGCCAGTGGTGGCGGTACAATTTGGCAAAAATTCCCAGGAGTATATTTATCCATTGGCAGCTTTAAAACCCTGTATGACAGATAAAGATGAGAGTCTATTTCAAGTCAATTACGGAGAGTTATTAAAGGAAACAAAAATCTTCTATGCTGAACGACAAGAACGATTGAAATTGTATAAACAGGAGGCACAAAATACTTTAAATAACTTTGGGTTTCGGTTAGGAGAAAAAAGTATTAACAGCAGAGAATACCCCGAATTATTTTGGAATCCTTCTATTTCTCTTGAGCAAACACCTATCTTATTTGGTAAGGGAGAAAGGGGAGAAAAAATAAAAACTCTCAAAGGATTATCGAAGGGGGGTGTATATAAACGTCATCGAGAATATCTCGATCCTGCTCGTAAAATTCGTTTAGCTATTCTGAAACCAGCTAATTTGAAAGTGGGAGATTTTAGAGAACAATTAGAAAAGCGATTAGAACTTTATAAATTTGAGACCATTTTGCCAGCAGAGAATCAAATAAATTTCTCTGTTGAAGGTGTAGGATTTGAAAAAAGAGCCAGACTGGAAGAAGCAGTTGATCAATTAATTCGAGGAGAAATTCCTGTAGATATTGCTTTAGTATTTCTTCCTCAAGAGGATCGCAATGCTGATAATACTGAAGAAGGAAGTTTATATTCGTGGATTAAAAAAAAGTTCTTGGAGCGTAGAGTTATGACTCAAATGATTTATGAGAAAACTTTAAATGATAAGAGCAACTATAAGAATATTCTCAATCAAGTTGTCCCCGGAATCCTAGCCAAATTAGGAAATTTACCCTATGTCCTTGCTGAATCTCTAGAAATTGCCGATTATTTTATTGGTTTAGATGTGGGAAGGATGCCTAAAAAAAATCTTCCAGGGAGTCTCAATGTTTGTGCAAGTGTGCGACTATATGGCAAACAGGGAGAATTTGTTCGCTGTCGGGTAGAAGATAGTTTAACCGAGGGAGAGGAAATTCCTCAACGGATTCTGGAAAATTGTTTACCGCAAGCTGAACTAAAAAATCAGACAGTTCTCATTTACAGAGATGGTAAATTTCAAGGGAAGGAGGTTGACAATTTACTGGCAAGAGCTAGAGCAATTAATGCTAAATTTATTCTTGTAGAATGTTATAAAACTGGCATTCCTAGACTTTATAATTTTGAGCAAAAACAGATAAATGCTCCCTCAAAAGGATTAGCTTTTGCTTTATCAAAGCGGGAAGTTATCCTGATAACGTCCCAAGTGTCTGAACAAATAGGTGTTCCTCGTCCCTTGCGCTTAAAAGTTCATGAATTAGGAGATCAAGTAAATTTAAAACAGTTAGTTGACACTACGTTAAAATTAACTTTACTTCACTATGGTTCTCTCAAAGAACCCCGTTTACCTATCCCTTTGTATGGAGCGGATGCTATTGCTTATCGACGCTTACAAGGAATTTGTCCTAGTTTATTAGAAGATGATTGTCAATTCTGGCTTTAGAGAGGAAAATTATGTAAATTCTCCTAAGTACAGGACAAAAAGCTGGAAAAGTAGGCGGGAGTAGGGTTTTATCAAAAATAGCACTAATCTTGAAACTCCTAGGAACCAATATAAGGCATTGAAACAAGCTCTCAAACCTCCTCAAGGGATGGCAGGGAGCAAGACTCTCTTTCCTCGCTCTCTTCTTACTGGCTCTGTTGAAAGTAAAAACCGTCAACCTCAAGGAATTAGCTCTAGGTTTTGAAGGTCGGGTATTGGTAGAGTCCCATTACAAACGATGACAACGCTTGTTTGGGGACTTCGAGAGAGATTACTCTCAAATAGCTCCCATTGTAGTCCAGTGGCTCCATATCTCTCAACCCTGGGTATTGAGTATTGACCGCACCAATTGGTCATTTGGTAGTCATCACTACAACATCCTCACAGTCGGCATTGTCCATGAAGGGGTAGCTATACCCATTCTCTGGTGGATGCTCAAGAATAAAAAAGGCAACTCAAACAGCGATGAACGGATGCTAACGGTTACTTTCTTGATCTCCGCAATTATTTTGCCCACTGCTGTTATTGTATGTCTTGAATCCGCAAAAGTCCCTATAATTTAGCCAATAAAATTATTTTTCTTTTTCAATTAATCCAGATTCAGTTTTTTTAACTAAATCTGAGGCAAATCTTTCACTAAATCCCACTAAAAAAGCACAGGAAAAGATAAATAAATCCTGACGGGCTTTCTTTGTTATTAAACTAGAAGAATTTTGATCCTGGGTAATCATAAAATCAATTTTAATCAACGTATCTGAGCTAATTAAACTAAAGATAAAAATACCGAAAATTAGACCAATTAAGGGTCTAAACAAACCAATAAAAAGAGGAATGAGGGGGTCGTCATATTTTTTGTCTGTAAAGTCGATAATTCTGAGTAAAATACTCGCAACACTTCCCAACACTCCTGCTGTTGCCGCATAAACTAAACCATAAAATATATGCCGATTAGGATTTATCGTATCACTCGATGATTTTAACTGTTCTGAATAACTACTAGAAGGAATGGGTACTGGGGAGTTTGCTTGAGATAATGGTTTTGAAATAATTGCCTCCTTTTGAGAGGATTTCTGGTGTAAATTAGCATCAAATATGTAAATTTCTTGAGCAGAAAATTTGAGAGCAATAATAGATAAAAAAGTTGTCATAGATAAACCTAAAAATATTTTGAATGGGACTGATCTTACAGAATAGATAGAACTAAATCCATTTAAAATATGTCCCCATAAAAAATAGCGACTATTATTAATTTCCTTTTCTAGATTAATTCTGAATCCTCGAATAGCATCAACCCCGACTTTATTGGTTTTTGCCATGAGCAATATATATTTAATTTCCTCTAATAACAAAATAAATTTAGTTGGATCATTGTTAAAAATAAACCAACCAATTTTCCAGCTATTACTTTTTTTATAAATCAAATAATTCAGATGATGAATCTGTTGAACTAAGTTAGCAATTTCTAGTTGTAATTCAGGAGAAATTATCGGCAAAACCTCTAATAAAACTTCCCGAATATCCGCATTTAAGGCGTTAATATCGTCATTTTTTTTGACTGGAGTGGAAGTTATCATATTTTTTGGGGACTTTTTAGATTGATTAATAGAATGAAAAGGGGCGTTGCTGAATCAAGGTATGAATGACAACTTTGCACCCATCCAAAAGTTAGTTTGGGTCTAGGGTTTAAAAATCCCACAAGAGAAGATTCATATCTCAAATTAGCAACGCCTGAAAAGGCTATCTCTCCTCCGTATGCCTTCTGGCGACTAATTCAATTTTGTTGATACATTTTGATTATCTCAGATTTTGGATCATTTTTTCTGGGGAGTACTCTAACACTTTAAGAGGAGGAAACAGGAACAGACGAACTGTTTTCTTCGTGCTGTTGATTACGAGCAACGGCTGTATAGCCATTACCTGAGATCATCACATCACTACAGGCGATCGCTGTATTAACGAATAGCGAAAAACTGATGAGTACAGTAATAAAAAGATCGAGAATTTTGGTAATGTTCTTGCTCATTATGTTGTAGATGTCATTTTTAAAAAGATAAACTTAAAAAATAAACTTGGTTGCTATGAAGGCGATCGCATTTTCAATTAGGAGATAAATAAGAGCGATCGCCTGATCGAAAACAGTAAAGATTACGGCCTTGTTTAGGGAATTATTTGAGATTTTGGTAGCCTACAGAAATAAAAGCCACAAACAATCGAGGGCAACATCAGCACCGGCATCGAGGGCAACATCAGCACCAACATCAACGGCAGCATCAGCGTCCACAGCTAATCCGGCAGCATCGGCGTCAACATCGGCGGCATCGGCAGCATCACCAGCATCACCGGCGTTTGTTGTTCCAGGGTCGGAGGGTTCAATCAGTTCTGGCGGTTTAGAGAAATTAATGGGAGTGCCAACATTAGTAAAAATCCCAGTCGCATAATCGGTTATATCCGCCACTTCAATTCCTTCTGAGGCTAATGCGGTTACTGCGGTTTCCTCTGAGGAGAAAATCTCCGAAATGACCTCAAATACCCATTCGGTAAAGGCTTCACCTACTTCCATTGCTTTATTTTGAAGATACATTCGGATAATTAATACAGTAACTTTCTTAATATCTCCGAGAATAACTTGCCAAGTTGTGGGAATAGTTGAATTAGCATAATAAAATTCTCCCATTTGTCCAGAGAAGGAATAAGTTCCTGCTTGAAAAAATGTTACCTTTTCCTTTAAGGTGAGAGTTCCATCAAAATAATTCCCGATGTAGCTACTGCTAGAAGTTGGGGCGGTTTGAGTTCCAAATTGAACAGTTCCGGATGTATTAATCGGCATAGAACCGGTCCAAGTTAGGGTATTTGTCGCCTGATTAAAATTACTTGTGGGAATAGTGTTGGTTGTATTATTATTACCAAAATTGAGAGAGACTTGAGGGGTATTACCGCTCATAGAAACGTCTAACTCTGGTCCCATAATCGGATTAGAATTAGAATTAGAAGATGAAGGGGTTAAAACCGTCACCCCATAAGAACCGGTCCACTCATATAGATCCTGTGGTTGAGATAATTCTCCGGCAAAAGTTCCCGACTGAGTGAAGCTACCACTACTATTGAGATTGGTTTGTAATTTCCCGGTAAAAGTCGGTCCTGAGTAGCTATTTTGACTATTTGCCGTAGCTTGATCAAAGGTTAAAGTAGCAGCAGAATTATTACCACCGTTAGAAGTCCAAGTCAGTTGATTGTAGACAGCATTGTAAGACCAATTATTAATAACTACGCCATCGAGAAGAATCTGTAATGTGCCGGATGGATCACATTGAATGGTTAAAGAGGGGGGTTGCGCCCAAGGAGAATAGGAAGTAACACCATAGAAACCTGTCCAATTTTTGAGGGGGAAACTAACAGGATTGCCAATTTCTCCATAATAGGTTAACGTTTGGGTTTCTCCTTGATAGGAAACGGTTATTGTACCTTGAAACCAAGGACCTGTATAGCCGGTGGGTTGGGTAGAACTCAGAGAAATCGGAGAAGTATAATAGAATTGAACTTGTCCGGCGGTGGTATTTCCTCCGGTCATTGGCCAACTTAAAACACCATTATTAAAGGTGTAGTTTTCTAGCGTGACACCACATAATTGAGGAATAGCTTGATTATTGGAATCAAGAACAATAGCCAGTACAGGGGCAGTATTTTGAGTAATATTTCCTTGGGGAACAACTTCAGTTAATCCATAAACTCCTAACCAAAAAAGTAGATCAGTGTAACCAAATTGGAGTAATGCTTGATAAAGGGCTTGGGGTGTAGTATCATAGCCCTGTTGTTGAAACCAACTGGTTAAATTTTGGTTAGCGGTGTTAATAATTTCGGTGCTAGTTGCGCCGTTTTGTTGTTGGGTTTGAGCATTGGTGGCAAGGGTTTCTAATTCAGTGTTAAACTGTTGAGCAATGGATGAATTTTCTAAGAGAAATTGTAGAAAACTTTGGGCTGATTGATCCGTAGAAGTTTCGGCAATTTGCCCAGAAAATGTGCCAGATTGACTAAAGCCACCGCTTCCATTAGGATCGGTTTGTAAAGTCCCTGTAAAACTTAGACCAGAATAGGCATTAGGACTATTAGCAGTGACTACGGAAAAAGTTAGAGAAGCGGCGGATCCATTACCACCGGACGTTGTCCAAGTGAGTTGATTATTTGAGGCATCAAAAGACCAATTATTAATAACAATATTCTCAAAAATAACCTCTAATGAACCAGTATTATTGCCTTGAATTGTGAGAACGGGGGGTTGGCTCCATTCGGAGTAAGTTGTGGTTCCATAATAGCCGATCCAATTCCATAAAGGATCCGGATTTAAACTGATAAAAATATTGTTAGTTGTTGGACTATTCTCACCGCCGTTAAGGCTAACTGTATAGGCACTACAGGCAATCACATTATCAGTTGAACTATTAGTCGGTTCGGTAAATCCTGAAGGAGTGAGTAGATTAATATAGGGAGTAGAACCCCCCGACCAAAACCAAAAATCTATTGTTGTTCCGGCAATGGTTATTAAAGGAACACTGCCCTTTTGTATGGTTTGATTGCCAGAACCATTGGTTAAATAAAAGCTGGCTACATTATATAACCCCGGTGTAACGACTCCCGATTGTGCCCCTTGAATCCATTGATAATCTTTGCCAATGGCTTCTAGAACACCACTAAAGTCATAGGACATATTATAACCATTGTTACTGGGGAAATAATTGACGAGATAAAAGGTGTAAACAATTTCACCGGTATCTGGTGGTACTGGTGCATAACCATAAACTTGTTTAGGGGGATCATAACTATTTTTAAAAGTAACCATTTGACCTTTTTAGTGATTCAATTTCGTTAATTTTGCCAATGGGCGAAAAAACTTTCTTTCGCCCATCTATTGCGATTAGTGAAAGGGTTTAGCCCTTAGAAATCCTCCCCCCCGCCATAAAATGGAAGTTCTTTCATATCACTGTCCTCATCCTCATCGTCATCATCATCGTCATCACCACCACTGTCTTTCCCTGCCTGGTTAATCTGTTGAGTTGGAGGGGGACCAGCATTTGAGCTTCCCCCCCCTGTATTTGTAGGTTCTTCGAATTGTGTACCACTTCCACTCTGAGAAGTGTTAGGGGATTGCTCGTTGATTACGAGGGGCTTCGGTGACTCTGTTGTGTTAGTAGTAGTGGTAGTAGTAGTGGTAGTAGTAGTGGTAGTGTCAGTGGTAGTGTCGCCGTCCTCATCGCTGTCTGAGTCGTCGTCCTCATCGTTTCCTGAACCTGTTTCTGTTCCCCCTGCGTCGGATTCACCTCCACCTGAACCTCCACTTGAGCTACTTTTTTGTTCAATTTCCGGTTGTTCCTCAGCATTCAAACTATCCTCCCCAGAGGGAGCATTTTCCTCATTCATTGACTTTTTAGTGACTAAAGAACTGATTTTGCTATAAAGCCATTTAGCCGGTAGCTCTATGAAAAGAGTAAAAAGACCCTCAAAAACCTTCATACCCATTCCATTGAAAAATCCCATTACAATGCCCTGCTCAATTTGTTTCCATGTGATAAAAGGTTGTTTAGCAGGGGAAGTGGAGGAGGGAGGCGGCTCGCCAATTTGACCACTATAGGAGTAACCTCCGGCGTTCAAGCTACCGACTGAGGTAGATAAGGTTAAAGTTCCACTAAAATAATTACCGATATAACTACTACTGGACGTTGCGGCAGTTTGTTGGCCAAATTGAATCTGTCCAGATGTGTTAATTCCACTGGAACTTGTCCAACTTAAGGTATTGGTTGCTTGATCGAAAGAATCGATCGCCGATGGAGGAATCGTAGCGATCTGATTATTGCCAAAGTTGATCTGAACTTGGGGAGAATTGTTACTGAGGTAGAGATTTAATTCCGGACCCAAAACATCATCACTATCGTCATTACTAGAACTGGGAGAGAGAACCGTTACCCCATAACTTCCCACCCATTGGTTCAAAGATGTAGGAGTGGAAAGAATTCCATTGTAGGTGTAGGTTGTCCCCCCATCGGTATAAGTTCCGGTAAAACCGGGTCCTGAGTAGGTTGATGAACCACTAGGTTGTACTTGAAGAAAAGTCAGATTTCCTGCTGTTGAATTATTAGTAGTAGTCCAAGTTAATTGATTGAGAGCGCAGTTATAAGTCCAATTCTGAATCGTTTCTCCTCCTACGGTTACTGTAAATCCTCCAGAACCATCGGGTTGAAGAATCAAAGCTTGTCCTTGAGAGGATTGACTACTGCCGGAGGGGGTGAAAGTAGTCGTGCCGTAGTATCCTGTCCAAAAGCTGAGGGGAAAACTCACAGGTTGACCGAGTTCTCCGATATAGTTCCATTGAGTTCCATTGATGGTTATAGTACCTTGAAACCAAGTCCCCCCTCCTGAAACGCTCTCGACGGTGTAATTACCTCCTGAAAAATTGCTAGGAATGGGGTTAGGAAGGGGGGGGGAAATCGTAAAAGGAAGATAGTAGTAAAACGTGATATTAACACCATAAGTATAACCATACTGAGAAACCGTAAAGCTCAGACTAGGATAAGGACTGGTATTCGTTCCGGGGGTAAAGGTAAAGTCAGAAGTAGGAATAATGGATCCACCCAAGATAGGGTAAGCATTCCCCGTATTAGAATCGATAGCGATGGTTAAAACCGGTCCGTTTTGGGTGTTGTTAGAATTGCTAGGATCGCTGAGTTGACTCAAACCATAGACTCCCTGCCAAAAACCTAACTCATTTTGAAGACCAAATAGGAGAGCTTGATAGACTTGTAGGGAAGTGGTTTGATAACCATTCTGTGTTAACCAAGTTGTTCCGGCTTGAGGATTGCCATTGCCATTTTTAATTGCCGTTACATACCCGTTTATTAGGCTAGGATTGTTAATCGCTGCTGCGAGAAAACTTTGTCCTTCGGTATAGGGATTGGTTGTCGGTTGATTAGCTGTCATTTGTGTACCTCGTGTTAAAAAATTTACTAATTTGCCCTCTATCTTGGGGGCATGGCTGTTAGATTCGAGTTGTTAAATCGCCTCGCAATAAATTGACGATGCTAATAGAAAACATTCGCTGAATTGAACTATAAAATCCAAGTTTTAACCAAGAAGGAAACAGCCTTGGGGGGGATCTTGGGGGTTGAAAGGGTAGTCCTTTTCCTCGCAACAGATTATTTTCCCTCCTCACCTTCAATCTCATCACCACCATCATTAGAATCTTGATCACTAGATTGGTTTTTCTGCTCAACCTGCTGGATTTTTTGATCAGATAAGGGGTTTGGCTGTGATTGTTGGGAGGTTGAGCCTTTTTGATTCACATCTACCTTTTGGCTGGTTGGTTGTTGGGTAATCTTAGGTGGAGTAGGCACAGTTGATTGATCTATACCAGAATTTCCATCATCAAGATTTTGAGAAGTATTTGGAGCATTATTGTCAGGCTGAAACTGAGAGGGAGGCTGGGGGTTTTCGCCGAATTTCTTGTCAGCAAATTGATCCTCTGAACCTTGCTGATCATTCTTCTGGTTCTTTAGTTCTTCTTTCTGCCTCTTTACTTCTTTCAGCTTTTCCATTCTCTGGGGCTTTATTTCTTCCCAATTTTTGATCAACTCTTGACGTTGTTTTGATCTCAGCCATTGATCACGACTTGTATACTTAATGTCTTCCAAAGCTTTAATAAACCGATGTTCTGGGTTGTTCTGATCAAGACGATCATAGTTTCCGGTTTTAATGTATTTTTTCAGAGGTGATTTATAGTCGTCAGCCCCGTTGTCAGGCTCAATAGCAGAGGACATTTGATTCAATATCCCTCTTATCTGTATTTCAGCGTTAGCGAAAGCACTAGGATCCTCACTGTTGTTAGCATTGTTCCAAATTTCCGCCATTTTTGGAAATGCTTGATCCATCATTGCTTTAATTTCCTTTGGTGAGGCCAGTTTATTATTTTGGGGTTGATCTTCTAACTGTTTTTGTTCATTCCCAACCTCTTGCTTAATCTCTGGCTTTAAAGATCGAATTTCTGCATCATATTCTTCTTTTTCGATATTTTCTAGGGATTCCTGTGCTTTTTTCTTCTGATCTTGCTTTTCATACCACTGCTCAATCACCGCAGCATCATATTGTTTGTCTTGAAAGTCGTCCTCAATCTTTTGCCGTGCTTGCTCACGCTCCTGTTGGCGTTGTTGTATAGACTGGTAAGCCCATCGCACCAGCTTGTAACCTCCATAGATTAAGGACCCGCCCACAACTAAACCCGCTAGACCTACCCCAACCCATGCCGCAGGATGAGTGTTGAGCCATGCTATTGTCTGTTTCAGCCAGCTTTCTGATTGCTGTTGATGCGGGTCTTCTCCGGATAAGCTGACAGTGGGTAAAGCCTCCGCATTCGCTGAACCGAGCGCCCCGAAGAAACTCTCTTGAGGAACATTTGCACCAGTTTGTAAAGTGCCTTGAAACCAGTTTCCTGTATATCCTGTGGGGGGATTAGGGTCTGTATTCACTTCGGGAGTATAGTAAAAGGTAATCTCTCCGGCGGTGCTATTACTCTCCAAGCCCCAAGATAGGATAGGATTAAGACTCCCATCGGATTCCACGCTCTTAAAGGTATAGTTCACTAGAGCTACCCCGTTCAGATAGGGGGTGATGTTCCCGTCAATATCCGGCAAAATAGCCAGAACAGGGGCAGCAATGGGGGGATTTTGTTGATAACTCTGTCCATAAATCCCTAGCCAATACCCGAGAGTGGTATTTTGCACGGCGACTAAAGCGCCATAGATTAAGGCTGGAGTGGTATCATAACCTTGCCCCTGTAACCAATCGGTGAGCCTAGTGGAGGCGTTGTCTTGTCCGTTAGCTTGTTGGGCTATATTGAGATAGCCTTGGGCAAGATTGTTATTAATGAGGAGTTCTTGTAAAAATTGGTTAGCGGCATCCCATTGAGCTTGGGTGGGAAGGTTTGGGGTTGAGGTAGTGCTAGTCATGTTTATTATCTCAATTGTACAAAAGTGAACTGAAAAACTTTAAATCCTGTAGATTACTCTGTTGGGTAGTTATTTGTAGGCAGCAGCAAATTCCCACAAAGCTTAAGCTTTTTCTGCTGTTGCCTGGGATAACTCCAATAGTGGATAATAACAACATACATACACAATCCCCCCCTGTCAAGTGCTATCCCTTATAGGGATCTTTCTTAACAATTTTGTCAGTAAGAACTCCAACCCTTATCCTGATTTGATTGCAGTTTTTTCTTTGTCATTAAGGGTGTCAACAAGGAATATTACAGATTGTTAAACGAGTCTTTAAAGTCCTGGGCTACAAAGGTTTGAAATGTTAAGAAAGATGTGACTAATGGACAGAAGTGGCCGAGACCAAAAATCAACTACCAAATCCGCTTGATAAAATCTAGTTTCGTAAGGGGGTGAGGAGTGAAGAGTGAGGAGTTATACCCCCACATTCTTCACTCTTAACTATTAACTTCTAACAATACCCTCTTTTTAAAGCCAGATTTGCTATAAGCTAGGTAGTTAAGGAAGTAAATCCTCAAGGTTGTAGGGACAAGTAGTTGGCAGATTTAGGTCATATTTAGCTAGGACAATTTCCACAGCATCCTGATAGATTTCAGAAAAATCTTTTTCGAGTTTGGGTTTCATTGAAGGACTTAACCGTCGTTTAATATTCTTCCTAAAAGCTACCATTTCTGAGCGCCAGTGGCGATCACACTCAGGTCGGTTAGCATAGTCTATTTTTAAACGATGTTCAATCTCTCTCATCAACAGACTAGCAACCGCACTGTAATCACTGCGTCCCAAGGCTTCGATCTCCTCAATGATGTTTTCCCAGTCCAATTCCTGGAAATTTTGCTCTCTTAAAGCTTGAGCTTGTTCGATTGTCCATTGATAGAAATCTGTCTCGTAAATCCGATCATTTGTTATCTGACTCATGGATTAAATAAACCCCAATAATCATTCTTTAATTGTTGCCAAAATCTCAACCCTTTTCCCCGTCCCCTTTTTCAAGCATCAGTTTAGCATACTAGGTTCGGTAGAGCTATTTTGGTTCTTCGTTACTTGGTCTGGTTTGATCGGGTGACATAAATCGACTAAATCCTTTAAATCCTTATCTAGCAAGAGTTCTATTGATTAGTTTGTTCTAGAGCAAAAACAATTGATAAAAATCGCAGCAATGTCTTTCTCTATAAGGATTTCATCTCTTATAACCCCGTCCATTGCATAGCACAAACCGAAGAGCCAAAATTAGCACCAGAAAGGTATTTATAGCTAAACAGGAAAAACTTTGATCGCTTTTTCGTAGTAAGCTTGACGATCAGCTAGTCCGTTAAGACCACCATTGACTCGTCGGGTGATTTCTTCCACTGTTGCACCGCGATCACAAAGAGCATTCATGTTATTGTTATGCCACCAAAAACCGCCACTGGTAAAAGGATAGGTGGTACTAACATAGTCAACTCCATCCATCACTTTCGGATCATGAATATAATTCGCAAAAGCTTGATAGTTACTGCGTCCCGTTAGTTGAATAACGCCTGCTCCCTTATATTTGGGACCATCTCCTGGATAAATATTTCCTAGGTCTTTCCGTCCGTTATACTCCTCACCGCTACCGAGTTCTTTCATCCATTTCAAGCCGCCACTTTCATGGGCAGTTTGGCTTAAAAAATGACACATTCGGGGGTGAGTGTTAATTTCAAAGCGATTTAAGCAAGAATTGAGGTCTGCTAATTGTCCATCGCTAATGACATTACCATAGATAGATTCGGCTTGAGCTTTGGAGATTAAATTATTACCCCCTGGTAATTCTTTAAGTTCTAGTAAAAGTTTCGCCGAAGATGCGCCCAAGGTATCCAATTCGCCTTCTTTGATTTTTTGTTTGAATTGTTCAAAGGCTTGTTTTGTTTGGGGTCCATAAATGCCATCAACACCATGAGCAGGAAGTAATCCGAAAACTTGCAAACGGGTCTGAACTTCTCGGCAAAGTTCCGAGTCTCCTGCTAAGGAATCAATAGGTTTAACGAGGTTTTGTTGAATGATGTCTTCTAATTTCATGGTGTTTATTTCCTGGTTCAGATTTTCCGATGGTGATCGCTGAGTTAATTAAGACTAAAAAACTAAGATAGTTGAGCCTCCATTGTGTCTAAATCCTGATCAGATAGGTTTAGAGTATCAGATAAATTGTTAGTCAGTGACCCCTCAATATTGAGTAAATTAAAATAGGCTTGAATAGGTAGAAAATAAGCCTCTTAAAAAAACTGTTTCATTGCCGTTGTTTGTGATTTTGTCAATATACTATATTGCCCTTTCATAGCCAAAGTTCTTGGATTAAGGTGCTGATAATTACAGTTTTTAACCTTTTAAATTTGTTTGTTTACCAGTAGAGAAATTTGTCAAGATTTAGCAATATTACAGGGTTGGTAAAGGGGGGGGGATTTGAGCAAGTTGGGTGGTATCCAGGCATAGGGAACAATGTCTAAACTATTCCATAATCGGCTGGAAAGATTGAGTCCTGGCTCTGTCGTTTCATAGTAATTAGCCAAGTCTTGATCGCCAAGGGTTGCACCGGCAGAAAATTGCGGATAAACCTTGACTTGTTTGCCTTTTGGGTTCCAGCTTGTCTGATTCTCATAATTAGATAGGGGATTGTCGGGAGGAGCAACTTTATGAGATGCTTAAGTTCTGCAGCTAAAAGTTATGCCTATGTCAGCCCCCCCATCCTCAACCATTTGAGTAACTAAGTCAATGGATTAAGCCCAGAAACGTTGAATTTCGTCATAAAAATTTACATTCAAGAGCATACTAAATCTATACTTTAGACAGTCATAATCTGAGATTTATGAAACTTATGAAATCGGAGAGTGAGATCGGTCAAAATCATCCCCAATCTGGTAATTATGCCCCCCTAGATAGCCATCTTTGGGCCGATGCCACCTATCCCCTCGGAGCGCATTATCGGGGCGATAGCGTCACCTTTGCCGTCTATTCTAAAAATGCCAGTCAGATTCTTCTGGAAATCTACGATCGCCGGACGGGAGAAAACGCTAAGTATGATTACTGGTTGACAAAAAACCCAAATGATGATATATGGCGGGCAAAAATCGCTGGTATTGGCCACGGCAGTTACTATGCTTTTCGCTGTTGGGGTTCCAATTGGCAATTTGATCAAAAATGGCAAAGAGGTCACAGTAACGCCGGTTTTCAGGCAGATGTGGACGATTTCGGCCATCGTTTTAACCCCAATAAAGTCCTCTTCGATCCCTACGCGCGAGAACTTTCCCACGACCTTGAAACCCCGGCCATGATCGCAGCCGGAGAAAATGCTGGAATCTATGCCACGGGAGAAGGGGACTACAAAGGAGTGATCCGGCGGCAATACGATACAGGTAAATGGTCGCCCAAAGGCATTGTGATCGCGCCAGATGGGACTTCTACCGGTACTCGTCCCCGTCTGGGGTCCGAAAAAGCGATCATTTACGAGGCCCATGTGCGCGGTTTAAGTAATCACCCCTCCGCTAGTCGTTTAGAAAACATTCTCAAGGGAATTACAGGTTTTGAGGAAGTGGCCAACGTTCCCGACCAGTACAGAGGAACTTATGCAGGGGCCGGCTATATGGCCAAATACCTGAAAGCGCTAGGATTTACCACGATCGAACTCTTACCGGTCCAGGAAACCGCTAACGATAATAACCCCGATGATCGCCCCGGCGGTAACTATTGGGGTTACATGACCTTTGGTTATTTCGCTCCCGATCGCCGTTATGCTTATGATCGCTCCCCCGGTGGACCGACCAGAGAATTTAAGGCCATGGTCAAAGCTTTCCACGACCAAGGTATGGAAGTTTATCTCGATGTGGTCTATAACCACACCGGAGAAGGGGGCAATTGGGGCAGCAACGATGTCACCGGATTTGTTAGTTTTGGTGGTTTTGATGTGGTGGAATACTATCAACTCAGCGACGAACATTATCTAGTTGATGGGGCCACTGGCTGCGGAAATCAATTAAACTTTTCCCATATTGTCACCTGTAATCTGGTTCTTGATTCCCTCATCTATTGGTTAGAAACCATGGGAGTTGATGGTTTTCGTTTTGATCTGGCCCCTGTCCTCGGTCGAACTCCTTCTAGTCATGAACGAGAAGATTGGCACAAGCAAAAACAATTCTTTCCTAAACATCCTTTGCTAGAAAAGATCGAGCAATTAGGCAAGAAATACGATGCTGAAATGATCGCCGAAGCTTGGGATATCTGGGGTTACGAAGTAGGTAATTTCCCAACGGGTTGGGGCGAGTGGAATGGCCGTTATCGCGATGCAATCCGGCGTTTTTGCAAGGGAGATGGTAATACTTTTAAATTCATCGAACAGGTGAACGGAGATTATCACAATTTTCATGACCAAGGCGGACCACACAAATCGATCAGTTTTATTGTTGCCCACGATGGTTTTACCCTGATGGATTTGGTCAGTTATAACAATAAAAATAACCTCAATCCCTGGCCTTTTGGTCCTTCCGATGGCGGCAATAATAATAACGATTCTTGGGATTCTGGCGGTAATCAGGCCTTACGTCGCCAAAGATTACGCAACTTTTGGACGATTCAATTTTTATCTCGCGGTGTTCCCATGACTGTCTGGGGTGATGAATTTGGCCGCACTCAAAATGGTAATAATAATCCCTACAATATTGATAGTGTGGCCACTTGGAATAATTATGATATGATTGCCACCCGTTCACCCCATCTACTGCCCACCGGTTATCGGGAAGCTTATCACAATAATTTTGGCACGGGAACTAATCAAGAAGAACGCAATCCTTTATTTATTTTTGCCGCTTATATTGCTCACTTAAGAAACAATCATATAGCACTCAAACAGCGCCGCTATGGCGATATGGTTCTCGATGCGGGCAATAGTGTCACCTATTTATTTAAAAAACCCGATGGGGTTAGCGATTTAACTGCCCATGCTCGCTGTATTTGGTTTTTAATTGATGGTAGTGCCGTCGGTGATCACGATTTTTTGGTGTTAATTAATATGTATCATCTGCCGGTGGATTTTCGTCTTCCCTCCCCAGGCAATAATTATCGTTGGGTAAGACTTATTGACACGGCAGCTTGGGCAGAAACCAATTATAATTGTTGGTCTGTGGAGCAAGGAGCAGTAATTGCCGATCGCTATAAAGTCAATGGTTTTTCGATCGTGGTTCTCGAGGAGATTAACTGAATTTTTGGCAATAGGGAAATATAAACCCCTATTGCATCTTATGTTTTATAACCCGCACTTAGCCCAAAATTGCCGTTAAATGTCTAAAACTAAAAGTAGTGTTATTATCCTAACCATAATTTGTATTATCGCCACAGCGATGGGAGTTTATCTAATCGGTGGTATCGACTCCCAACAATTACAGATCTGGTTAAAACAAATGGGAATTATGGCCCCCATTTTGTATATTATTGTCTATACGATCGGGACAATTTTAATCCTACCTTCTACCCCCTTAAACCTCAGTGGTGGCGCGATCTTTGGGGTAGTTATGGGAACAGTTTGGACAACGATCGCCGCTTTGGTGGCCGCTATAGTTGCCTTTGCTTTTACCCGTACTATTGGCCGGGAATATACCGCCAAAAAATTTCAGGGAAAATGGCAAGCGATCGATGCAGAAATGCAGCAAGGCGGCCTATTTTATATGTTTGCTATCCGTCTATTACCGATTATTCCCTACGGTATCGTTAACTTTGTTGCGGGATTAACTTCTATCCGTTTTCGCGATTATTTCATCGGTACTTTATTAGGCACTGTCCCCGGAATTTTACCCTTTGTCATGATGGGTGCGGGTTTAAAATCTTTGGGAAAAGGCGATATACTGCCCCTAATGGTGGCTTTTACCCTCATTGCTCTGTTAGTAGGTGTGGGAACTTGGTATCGTCGTCGTCGGCAATTCCCCTTTCAGTGATCAGCGATAAAATTAAGTTAAATTAGGAATATACCGACTGAATCCCCATTGCTAAGGAGATAGCGTATCGATGCCTGCCGCAGATTATAAAGATTATTATGCCGTTCTGGGAGTAGGTAAAACTGCCAGCGCTGAAGAAATTAAAAAAGCTTTTCGCAAATTAGCTGTCAAATATCACCCCGATCGCAATCCTAACAATAAAAGCGCCGAAGAACGTTTTAAAGAAATTAGCGAAGCTTACGAAGTCCTCTCCGATAGCGAAAAACGCCAAAAATACGATCAATTTGGACAATATTGGCAACAGGCCGAGCGATCGAATTGGCCAGGTGGTAATGGGGGGGTTGACTTTGGTTCCGACGGTTTTGACTTTAGCCAGTACAGCACCTTTGATGATTTTATCAATGAACTGCTCGGTCGCATGGGGCGCTCCGGCGGTACTCGCCCCAGTTCCCATTCCTACGGGACTCCGGGGAGAGGATTTGGCGATTTTAGCAATTTTAACGACTTTGCCGGCGCTCGTACTCCACCGCAATCCGTCACTTCTGGTGTCTCCACCGCTAAACTGCGTCTGACTTTTGCGGAAGCTTTACGAGGAGTACAAAAACGGGTTAATTTAGCCGGAGAAATGATCGATATCAAAATCCCCCCAGGAACCAAAACCGGTAATCGTCTCCGGGTACGGGGTAAAGGACTAATCGATCCCTTGAGTAAACAACGGGGAGATCTATTTCTCGATGTGGAATTAGAACCCCATCCTTTCTTTACTTTTGAAGGCGATAATTTAACCTGTGAAGTGCCGATTACCCCCGATGAGGCAGTTTTAGGCACAGCGATTGAAGTTCCTACCCCCGATGGCCTGGTGACGGTAAAAGTTCCCGCCGGTATTCGTTCCGGTCAATCCCTGCGCTTACGCGGCAAAGGTTGGATCGATAATAAAGGACAACGCGGCGATCAATTAGTCAAAATTGTCATCGATACTCCCAAAGAATTAACGGCGATCGAACGGGAATTATACGAGAAAATTAAATCTCAGCGTACCACCGATCCCCGTCGTCATCTCAGACAGGTGCAAATTTAAGTCCCTAGCTAGGGTTTGCCAAAACAGTTTTTCTTGGTCCTGATTACTGTCTCTGGGGTTTATAAGTGGTTAGGTGTTAAAACTCGTCAGTTCCCCCCCTTATCAAGGGGGGATTAAGGGGGGATCGATCTAGAATTTAACCTTACTAGCCAACCAATTAGTAATTAATTTGGGGCTATTTTTTTTCACCCAATAGAGAGCATAAATTCTGAATATAGGCTTAGAAAAACGAGCGATCGCTTTCATAATAAAATTTAAGTAACGACTATGAAACTTTTTATTAATTAAATTTAACGAACCCACATCGTAAAGACAGTCGATGATAATCCTAAAAGTTGTTTCCTCTCTTTGGAATAAACTATCTATTAACAATAGCACTTCCTGAATCCGTTGCTGTTTAAGCTGTTCCTCTTCGGAAACAGCCGAGAGAATCTGCTGCTGCTTAGATAATTTACTATCCGATGGGGTTAACATGATATGGTAAGGAAAAAATTAACTTGTTTTGATTTTATCCCTATTTGCCGATTTTGCAAGACCAAACCCCCCATCTATCCCCATTTTTACGATAACACGGCTCTTTCCTCTCCCATGCCGTCTTGACTGTGGTTGCTGTGATTGTGTCATGGACTGTGATTGATTATTGATAAAAGGTTGCTGAATACAATATAATCATAGTATTCATTCAATCATTTCAATCACAGTTTAGACTTATTATGGGAATCTTCTAGGTTCTGTGTGATAAGCTTAACTTACAATATAATCGATCGATCTTTGTGTCCTTTGTGTCTTTGTGGTTCCTTCCCATAATCGATCGATCTTTGTACCCTTTGTATCTTTGCAGTTCCTTCCAACCTCTCCCCAGAAGGAATGCATCTTAGAACACATTTTACCCACCAAATCCAAGAGAGCCAAAAATCAAAACCCAATAATATAATAAAGTAAACCCTCATCACCCCGATTTTATCTATGGACCCTCTTACAGGAGCAGCGATCGCAGTTAGCTCGATTATTGCCACTAAAGCGCTAGAGAAAACTGGTGAAAAAGTGGCAGAAAAGGTTTGGCAACAAACAGAAAAATTTCTCACTTCCCTGAAACAAGCTTCCCCAGATACTGTCACCGCAATTGAAAAAGCACCCGAACAACCTTTAGATTATGGACAAGCAATTCTGGAGGTGGAATCTGCTGCTAAAACCAGTCCCGAATTAAGCCAAATTATAACCGAGTTGGTTGACATTGTAGAAGCCGAACCTTTACCTAATTTAAAGGATATTCTTAACAATATTGCTAAGGCTTTGCAATCTCAATCCTCTGGACAAAAAACCTATATCAAAACCATTGAAAAAATTGTTAATTTTTCTCAAAGGGACATTAATATTAATGAACAAAATATCACCATGTAATGTCTTCAGCGCGTGCAATGCACCCCGACGGAACCGAAAAAAATGTTATTGTAGGGGCGAATTGCGTTCGCCCTTCCCCTTTTGATGTGTTAATATTGCATAAGTAAATATTTTTTTATCACAGCATTATGTTACCAATATGGATCAAAAAATAGTCAATTCTGCTCAACGCGATATCAATATTGACAAGCAAAATATTTATAATTATCCGCCTAACCAAGAGCCTCCTCAACCCAATCCTCACAATTTATCTAATAGTAATATCCCTAAATTTGTTGGTAGGGATCAGGAATTAATTGACTTAAAAAAGCAACTACAACAATCCCAAACTCTTGCTATCTCTACCTTAACGGGAATGGGAGGCATAGGTAAAACCGAACTAGCCCGACAGTTTGGCTGGCAACAATGGCAGGAAAAAGCCTATCCCGGGGGTATATGTTGGTTAAATGTGGCAACTCGCCAACCCGTTGATATCGGTACTTCCATTTTAGATTTTGCGCGGTTACATCTCAAATTAACTTTACCGGATGAGGGAGAATTAGAGGAAAAAATTCGCTATTGCTGGCAAAACTGGTTAGCGGGAAATGTCCTAATTATCTTTGATGATGTACAGGAATATCAGCAAATCAAAGATTATTTACCACCGCAAGAAGAGAAACGCTTTCAGGTTTTAATTACCACTCGCAAAGAATATTTATCAGCGACAATTACAACTTTTCGGGTAAAAGTGCTAAAAGAAGAAGATGCACTTGATTTATTGCGTTCCTACCTTGCAGATAACAGAATTGACACACAAATCGAAGCAGCTAAATTATTATGCCAAGACTTAGGTTATTTACCCTTGGCGTTAGAATTGGTGGCAAGATTGCTAAAACGACGACAGGATTGGAAAATTAGCAAAATACGGGATAAATTAGCCGAAAAAGGCTTAGATGAGCCAATCTTAGACAAAAATCCCAAGTTTCATGGGGAAATGACTGCGGAAAGAGGGTTAAAAGCTGCCTTTAATCTCAGTTGGGACGAATTGAACAGCGCACCAGAAGCCCAAATTTTGGCACTTTACCTCAGTTTATTCGCTCTTGCGCCCTTTCCCAAAGAAATGATTCTGGATTTATTTCCCGATGAAGATGGGGATACAGTGGAGGAATGGTTAACCGATAGCTTAGTTCACCTGAGCTTAGTTCAGGATAATCGTGATGGTTGGCACGAAATTCATCCCCTGTTGCGTCGCTACTTTCGGGATAAGTTAGAAGCATCACCCCACGCAGAACCCGCAAAACGCCGTTATTGTGAGATTATGGCGAAGAAATCGGCGGAAATGCCATATAATCCGACTCTGAAAAAAGTTGAAGAATTTAAACCTTTCCTTCCCCATCTGCAAGCATCTGTCAAGGAATATTCAGAATATATTGCTGATGAGGATTTATTTTGGTCCTATACAGGTTTAGCTCGGTATTATCAAGGACAAGGATTGTATGCTACTGCTGAACCCTACTATCAAGATTGTTTAACCGCAACTCGAACCCACTTAGGAGACAATCATCCCTCTGTGGCAAGTTCCCTCAACAATTTAGCAGGATTGTACCTTTCCCAAGGCAGGTACACAGAAGCGGAACCTCTCCTTGTAGAAGCATTAGATTTGAAAAAACAACTCTTAGGAGACAATCATCCCCATGTGGCAACTTCCCTCAACAATTTAGCAGAATTATACCGTTCCCAAGGCAGGTACACAGAAGCGGAACCTCTCTATCTACAAGCATTAGATTTGCATAAACAACTCTTAGGAGACAATCATCCCGATGTGGCAAGTTCCCTCAACAATTTAGCAGCATTGTACGATTCCCAAGGCAGGTACACAGAAGCAGAACCTCTCTATCTACAAGCATTAGATTCGAGAAAACGACTCTTAGGAGACAATCATCCCTCTGTGGCAAGTTCCCTCAACAATTTAGCAGAATTATACCGTTCCCAAGGCAGGTACACAGAAGCAGAACCTCTCCTTGTAGAAGCATTAGATTTGAGAAAACAACTCTTAGGAGACAATCATCCCGATGTGGCAACTTCCCTCAACAATTTAGCAGGATTGTACGAATCCCAAGGCAGGTACACAGAAGCAGAACCTCGCTATCTAGAAGCGATTAATATTGCTACCCAAGCTTTAGGGGAGAATCACCCTAATACTGTTACAATTCGGGAAAACTTACAAATAATGCGACAACAGCAACATCCATCGCCTTAACTGTGATTTATGGGATTATGGGATAGACTATAATTGATCATTGATAAAGACTTGCCAAATACAACACAATCATAGCATTCACTCAATCATTCAAATCACAACTTAGAAAAACGTAGGGTGCGTTAGACGGCCAAAATTTCTGCTTTAACTTCAAGCTAACAATCCGTCGTAACGCACCACCACCATTGACTGTGATTGGAATGATTGAATGATGAACTACAATGATGGATAATTATAGGAGTATGCTGTCTGGACTGTGATTAGGTGAGATTGTTAAATCCCTACAATAATTTTTATTATTTCATCATCAAAAAAAGGATTAATTATGATCAAAAAAATTAAAATAGCCGATGCTCAAACCGATTTACAGAGTCTCGTTAAATCGGTTACAGAAGATAACAAAATTTATGCCATTGAGAATCAGGAAGATTCTGTAATTTTGATTTCCCAAAAAAACTATGAAAGTTTACAAGAAACCATCGAATTACTATCTATTCCCGACTTAAGAGAAAGCTTACAACTATCTCTACAGCAAATTAATGAAAATGAAACCTATTCTCTTGAGGAAGTGTTGGGAGACATTGATTAATGGTTTATGAAGTCAGCATACAAAACAATCATAGTATTCATTCAATCATTCCAATCACAGTTTAGACTGATGATGAACAGAAGTTAATCTATATTCATCGTGCTAAAACCCATTATGGCGAATAAACTAGACCTTGAAAATCCGTGAAAAGAGGGTCTGTAGGCGCACGGATTTTCCATTATGAATACAGTATCATGTCAAGTCGCCTTTGTCAAGTAGGTTTCTAGTCAAAAGGGACTAAGATTTTTTGTATTATATTTAGCCAGGGAACATTAAGCTTAAATCAAGATTGAAATTACAGCAGACGAATAAATTCTTCTTGTGTCAGTTCAGCATCGCGTAAAATTTTTAAGAGTAATCCTTTCCCGACAGTTTTCCCCCGATGAACCGGTACGGTGACAACTCTTCCATCTTCATGTTTTAAGCGCAGATGACTTCCTTTTTGTCGGATAGATTGAAACCCTATTCTCGTTAAAGCTTTGATAACTTCATCACCTGTTACTACCGGTAATTTTGGCATCAGATAGACACCTTTTCAATTCCAACAAACTCCGGTACATCTTCAGGATTGTCATCTTCCAAGCAAAGTTCAATCACTTCTCTGATATTCTCCATCAATTCATCAATCGTTTCCCCTTGACTGTAACAACCCCGAAGTTGAGGAACTTCCCCAACATAATATCCATCCTCATCTCGTTCAATGACAACATAAAACTCTCTTTGATGGTTCATGGTTATCAATCCTTAAAAAAATTATCGCTATCTAAGCGATTATTGAGACTTGAAAATAGGGTCTGTAGGCGCACGGATTTTCCATTATAAATATAATATCATGTCAAGTCGCCTTTGTCAAGAGAAAATCTAACAACATTCAGACAAACGTTATTGTAGGGGTAATTCATCAATTACCCCTACACCTATTACCTAGTCCAGTAACCCACCACCACCATTGACAGTGATTGGAATGATTGAATGATGAACTATAATTGAATTAATCACTGATTACTGCTCACTGATTACTGCTCACTGATAACTGATAAAGCTATGACACTAAAAGAACAACTAATTAAAGAAATCGAGCAGACACCTGACACCCTTTTGACTCAATTACTTGACTTTTTACTCTTTATCAAAGAACGACATACTGAAATAGAAATTACAGAAGAAGAGCAAGCTAACATAATCGCTTCTGAATCAGCTTATCAAGCAGGAGACTATCTAACCCTCGAAGAATATGAGGCAACCCAAGGGTGAACTACAGAGTTATTATTCCGAAACCAGTTCAAAAACAACTAAACAACTTACCCAAACAACAACGCGAACGCTTAATTACTGCCATTAGACTACTTACCGATACACCTCGTCCTAGCGGAGTCAAGAAACTCAAAGGATATGATGACACCTACCGAATTAGAATAGGGGATTACCGCATCATTTATAGAATTCAAGATAAGGAAATGCTTATTATCATATTGAGTAGTATTCATCGAAAAGATGCTTATTGAACCTCTGTAACATCTTCCTTCAACAATATTAGCATTATTATATTATTTTTAAGAAAGGTACAAATCAGCTAAAAATCTTAAGAAAGCGGGGTAATTTTTCTCTATTACCCCGCCCAAGCAAGTGAATAATTAATCGGGCAATTTATACTGTTCCACAATCTTTTTAGCATATTCAGGAACATGGTTCGCTAATTTTTCAGGATAATTACGTTTAACATAAAGGTAATTACGGGTAAAGTGAGAATCGATGGAAAAGCGAGCATATTCTAAACCTTTAGGCCCAATTTTTTCAATTACTACTCCCATCATTTTTGCCGCCCACATCGGCAAGGTTACACCTTTATCATAGGCAGGAATGCTATTTTGTACCGCCTGTTTTCTATCACCACTAGACATAACATCTTGGGTATTTAATTGATCTTTAACTAACTCTAACATTTCCTTGCCCGTATCATTACGAACGACAATCCATTGCCAGCCAAAAGGTGCGCCCATATAGCCCACAACCAAATCGGCAAGGGAGTTAACATAATCAAAACAAGTCATACAGGAAGGGGCAAAAACATCTTTTAACTTATTAGTCTTTAAGCCAAAAAAAGGAACCATTTCGATCGATCCGTCTTCGTGTTGAAAGTGTACCCGAAAATCCTGCATAAATTCGTAGTGAACCACAGTTTCTGGGGAACGACTGGTGGTTTCTAAAAACTTTTGTAGTCCTGAGCGGGTGACATTATCGACGCAGGGAGTTCCTAAGACATATAACTTTTCTAAGCCTAATTTTTTTTCTACTGCTCTTAGGGCTTGAATTTGACAACCAACTCCGATAACTAATAACCGTTTCATGCCCGATTTTTCAATTTCTTCTAGGACTGATAAATTAGGAGAAAGAGTCGGTTTATTAACTTTAGCGGCGAGAATTTCTTCAGTGGTACGGGCGAGAATCGGTTGCGGTTGAAAGCGATCCTCGGCGGTATTCTGCACACAAACCACCCCTTCTACTAAACCACGATCGAGCATTTCACAGGCAATTGTGCTGACGATTCCTGTCCATTGCGCCCCAGGGATAGCTTGTTTTTTCTTGGCAGCCATCATCTCTTGATGAACGCCAAAATAGAGATCATTTTCCTGATTTAGATCGCGACTTTTGCCGTGTGCTGCTGCTTCTAAATCGGCGATTTGTTGATGGAGAAAAGCACAAGCGTCTTTAACATAGTGAATGTAATAAGTGTCACAAAGTCCGCACTCGCTACACAATTCTTTGGCAGGACGACGACTATTGGGCTTGAGGGCTTTGGCTTTTAGGTGGGGCGCAAGGGAGTTCATAATCTTAAAAGGCAACTAGGTCAAGGGTTTTTTCTATCGATCGTTTACCTTACCGCATTAGATCGCTTTGTTAGCAATCTTTTTAAAGAAATGTAACGATTACCCAGATTAGGATCAGAGCAAAGCTTCTAAGGTGGCGACGACGGAAGCCGCTAAAGTTTCTAAATCATAACCACCTTCTAAGCCGAAAAGCAGCGGTTTATTAAGAGTTAAGAGGTATTTGGTTAAAATTCCATAATCCTGTGGGTGTAAACAAATTCCCGCCAGAGGATCCGCTTGATTGGCATCATATCCAGCACTAACAATCACTAAATCCGGTTGAAAATTTTTCAGAAAAGGTATGACTTGCCCCTCAAAATGTTCTTGATAATCTTTAATCGTACTTCCTGACGGTAAGGGAATATTCAAAACATTATTAAACTCCCCTTTTTCTCTCGCTTCTCCCGTGCCGGGATAAAAGGGGAATTGATGGAGGGAACAATAGGCAATCTGGGGATGATTTTCGACTATATCCTGGGTGCCATTGCCGTGATGCACGTCCCAATCAAGAATCGCTACTTTTTGCACTCTTTTGTTTTCTAAAGCATAATAAGCGGCAATAGCAGCATTAGAAAACAGACAGAAACCCATGCCATAATTAGAAGTGGCATGATGTCCGGGAGGACGGGCTAAAATAAAGGTAGGATCGCTGGTGGATAAGACTCGATCGACTCCATCTAACCAGCCACTAACCGCTAGTAACGCCACATCGTAACTACGCGTAGAAACGGGAGTATCGGCATCCAATCTTCCTCCGCCCTGTTGACAAATTCGCCGCAATCTATCAACATAATCTTGATTATGAACTTGTTTGATCAAAGGAATTACTTCGTCACGAATTTCGAGCGGTGTGGGTAAATGCCATGTTAGTTTTGACTGCCATTCTGTTTGTTTTAAAGCCTCGACAATTGCCGTTAAACGCGCCGCTTTTTCAGGATGGTAAATACCTGTATCGTGATCGAGAAATTCATCGGAATAGATAATCGAGATCATAATCAAATTACTGCTTAAGTAGCTGGTTATAATTAAATTGAAGATAGATTTTTGGTTCGATCCCCCCTGCCGATAGGCGGGGGGATCTGACAGTTTTTAACACCTAACTGCTTAACTCGCTGGTTTTTGAGCAACCTAATGGTTTCAATCTACCAGAAAAACAGGGGCTTGAGCGGCTATAGTGAAAAAACTTTACTGATTGGGTCACTTTTGCCGGATGATGCAATTATCTCCCCCTAAGGTGACAGGAAGCAAAAATGCTGACAAATTTTCGGAAATTTCAGCTAGAAGTTAATGGCATTACTATCAATGGTGTCAAAGGTGGGTGCGGTTTTCCGCTGCTTTTGCTGCATGGTTATCCCCAAACCCATCAAATGTGGCATAAAATCGCCCCCCGATTAGCGGCCAATTTTACGGTGATCGCCACGGATCTGCGCGGCTACGGGGATAGCGATAAACCCTTACCCCTAGAGGATTCTAGCAATTATTGCAAGCGGGTGATGGCCCTCGATCAGGTGTTGCTGATGGAAAAATTGGGTTATCAGGAGTTTTATCTGATCGGCCACGATCGAGGGGCGCGAGTTTCCCACCGTCTCGCCCTTGATTTTCCCGAAAAGGTCAAAAAACTCGTTTTACTCGATATAGCACCGACGCTGGCGATGTACGAGGCTACTGATCAAACTTTTGCCACTGCCTACTATCATTGGTTTTTCTTGATTCAGCCTTCCCCTTTTCCCGAAACCCTGATCGCCGCTAATCCCGATTATTATCTGCACCATTGCTTGCAAAGTTGGGGGCGAGATTTTGGCGCTTTTACAGAGGAAGCTTTGGGGGAATATCGGCGTTGTTTTCGAGATTTAAGGACGATAACCGCCACCTGTGCTGATTATCGGGCCGCCGCTACTATCGATTTAGAGCATGATCGTCAGGATCTAGACCGGAAAATTTCCTCTCCCCTCTTGGTTCTTTGGGGAAAAAAAGGTTTTATTGCACGTCAATACGATGTGATCGCTCTTTGGCAGCAGCGAGCTAATCAAGTGACGGGACAGGCGATCGCCAGTGGTCATTTTTTACCGGAAGAGGCACCGGAAGAGACAGCACAGGCGATCGAGGATTTTCTCGGCTAAGTAATACTAAATCCTGTTATTAAAAACTGATTATTTATTCTCCGTTTTGCATGAGTGCCTGTCCTGATATGTAGCCTAAGTAGCTGGTTATAATTAAATTGAAGATAGATTTTGTCTTTGATCCCCCCTGCCCCCCTTGATCTATCCATTAGTCACATCTTTCTTAACATAAAATTTGACAAAAAGAGAAAAGTGTGCAAGATGGCTCAAGGAGGTTCTATGGGGGGACTAATTTGATGAGATAGTTTCCAAGTCTGGCTGATATCAT
>NZ_JADEVX010000203.1:0-6912 GCF_015207925.1 Microcystis sp. LEGE 00066
AGCTTTAAAGGGTCAAGATAAGATAGCTTTGAGAGTGGGCAAGGTTCTTAATCAGTTTAAGGTCAATAAATACTATAACTTAGAGATAACAGAGGAAGGATTTTCTTATCAGCGTCAGCTGGAATTAATCGCTCAAGAAACGGCTTTGGATGGTGTGTATGTGTTAAGAACTTCTCTGGAGTCAACTTTGATGGATGCAGCGACGACGGTTAAAGCTTATAAAAGTTTGTCTCAAGTGGAGGAGGCATTTCGCTGTTATAAGTCAATTGATTTAAAGGTACGTCCTATCTATCATTATAAGGGTGATAGAGTCAAAGCTCATATCTTTTTATGTATGTTGGCTTATTATGTGGAATGGCATTTAAAACAGTGCTTGGCTCCTTTGTTATTTGAGGATAAAGAAATTGATGATGGTTCTCTGAATGTGATTAAAGCGAGTCGCAGTGAATCCGCTCAGTCTAAAGAGAGAAAAAAACGGAATCAAGAGAACTTTCCTGTGCATAGCTTTCGGACTTTGTTGGAAGACTTGGGGACGATTTGCTTGAATACAGTGGAATGTACGATTAGGGAGGGAAGTTATCGTTTTTCTAAGATAACTCGACCGACCCAACTGCAACAAAAAGCGTTAGATTTATTGGGAGTTTCCCTGATTTGTACCCAGTAACGGGGCGGCGGAAATTCTTTTAATCCCTTCTACAGCACAGATTATGGCCTTTTGTCAACGGGGAAGTCCAGGTATTCTAAATTTTCTGAAGTGGCCATTCTCTGCCAAATCTCAATACTAATCCCATCAAACTTAGTTGTGCTTTTCGGTTGGTAGGGCGAAGATTTTGGAGAAGGCGAAGGTTTATTTAGGGAGGAAATATCATGGACAGTTAACACTTGATTTTCTATGACATAAGGCGGTGAAACATAGACACCGACTCTTAACTTAGGCTAGGCTTGAACAGGAAGAGCAATCAAGAGTAATCCCCCTATCACCGAACCAATTAAAGAATGAATCATAACAGGGATGAAATCTAAGGATGCAAATAAAAAGCTGTACCTAAAACGGCATATAAAATTAACAATAAAACTCCTTCTAGCCAATTAGACTGGCCATCGGAACTGATAGAACTGGTGATGAGAACTGCCGCCGTAGCCGCAAACATACCAAAAACGTTAAATTCTAGGGAGAGAGGAGTCGGGAAGAATAGGCTCACTAGAACTAAAATTGGAGCCACAAATAAAACCACCTGCAAAGTCGAGCCAATAGATACCGCCACCGTTAAATCCATCTTATTTTTGAGGGCGGTTGTCACGCAAGTAATGTATTCCACGACTCCGCCAAATAGGGGCAGTAAAATAATACCTGTAAATAGCTCGGTCCAGCCTAATACTTTTACCGTCTCTTCTAGACTCCCCACCAGAATTTCTGAAATGACCACTAGAGCAACGGTACAGATGAGCAGAATTGTGACGGGTTTTCCAAATTTTGCCAAGCGGCGGTCTCGCGTAGCGAGCGCGTTGCGACCGCTGACTGGCTGAGGCTGATTTTCTCTCGCTTCTAGCCCATTTAATCTTTTCACATCTTGCTGAGACTTAAGGGAGAAAATGAGGCTCAATCCATAAAAAATTAGCAACAAAATGGCAGCCGCATAGGAAAAGTTTTGGATGGCAGCTTTCGGCAAACCGTCGGAAGTAAAGTGAATGGCACTGGGAGTCAGCAAAACTAACACAGAAAGCAGCAAGGAAGAGGCATTGAGGCGAGCAATTTCTGGCGCAAAATTTTGTTGTTGGAAGCGCAAGCCTCCTAACAACATTGCCAACCCCAATCCTAAGAGCAAATTGGCAATAATCGCCCCTAAAATACTCGCCTTGACCACCTCGACTAATCCGGCCCTAAGCGCCACTACTGAGACGACCATTTCCGTTAAATTGCCAAAGGTGGCATTGAGCAGACCGCCTAGGGTCGGGCCAATAATGGCGGCAATGACTTCCGTTGCTTCAGCAATGAAGGCCGCTAGGGGAACGATCGCCAAAGCAGAGAGGACAAAGACGAGGACGGGTGATAACTTCAGCCACTCAGCAGCAAGAGTGATCGGCACGAAGATCAGCAGCAAGAGCAAAAATTTGTTTTTAGCTGACATGGGGGAGTCCTCTTAACCGTCTTGGGGTACTTGAAGAGGTGAACCCGGTTGAGGCGGAGATGTCCAGTCGATTTTCTTGCCAGCGATCGCACCTAAGCTCCGACCGATCTCTGCCCCCGCTGCACCAGCGACTAACTTGCCGATCGCCCCTCCCACCAAAGCAGTTCCTGTTTCCCCGACAAAACTGCTCCCTGTCTTGATCGTCCAATCTCTCACGTCTGTCTGTTCGGACGGAGCTTCCTGAGAGGGTTTTCCTTGCCGCTCGACTTGTTGATTTAAGGCAACTGCTGCATCTGTCCCTAACTGTCCCCCCAAAACCTCTCCGGCCAGAGCGCCTACCATGCCGCCCGCAGGCCCGGCGATGACCGTCCCCACAATTGCGCCCCCCGCAGTCCCCAGGGTTTCACCGAGCTTCTCGCCGCTTTTCTTGCTCAGGTGTTCTGCGATCTCGATCGGATTTGCTCCCCTCTGAGCCTTGTCTGGTTCGGGGTGGACAATTTCGTGGGTGACATCATAGCCTAACTTTGCTCCGGTGGCGCTGCCAGCAAAAGCGCCCACTTGAGCGCCTAAAACCGCCCCGCCCGGTCCAAGCGCCGAACCGATGGCCCCGCCGATCATTCCACCGGCCACTTGTCCCGCCGACATCCCTAGAAAAGCACCACCCACGGCCGCCGGATCCACTGCTTGGCTGATCTGGCCGGCGATTTGCCCGGTGGCTGAGACGACGGACTCTGCGGTTGCCGTTGCCGTTTGCAGGGCGGTTTGCCCGACTTGATTGGCTTGTTCAGCCAAGGGTTTGACCGCCGACCTGGCCGTTTCCACGAGAGCTTGGCCAGTATCTTGGGTGGCTTTGAGGAGGGGGTTAGCGGCTTCAAGAACGGAGTCGCTTGCTGTCTGCCATTGCTGGGCGGCTGCTTCCCCTGCGGTTTTTGCCGCCTTTGCTATCTGGTTCGCCATACGCTGCGCAGCAGCTAGGAAATCGGCGGGATTGTGAGTAAATTGTTCCCCTGCTGAGGCTGATGAATCTGGATTGGCCATTACTTTTATCCTCCTGAGATTACCCCAGAACTATCGGGTTGGGTAATTATTCGGCAATTTCCACTTCTGTGGGTGCCTCGGGCTTGGTTGAAGTCTTGGCAGTTCTAATTTCTGCCTCGGCTTCTGCTACCAGATCGTTCCAGGACTCACTGGCTTCAGCTACAGTTTCTTGCACCTTCTCGAACGTTTCTAGTCCCCATTTAATGCCACTTTTAGTGAGGTCGCGGCCGGACTCTGCTAGAGACTTTCCTACCTCTGGATTACCCAAAGCACTAATGAGAGGGGCGAGAGCCAGAGCTGCTGCCCCAACGCCCAGTGCCGCCACTGGCTCGATGCCTAACAACAAAGCTTCTAAATCCATAATCACTTACTATCTCTATACCGCTCGATCGGATATTTTCATTAACAGTTTAACCTGCATTATTGACTAATTGCCTATTACCCGGCCGACGGAGGAGCCGATGAGCTTGCCGCCAACTTCCTGAATTTTTCCAGTAACGGCTGCTTCGGAGAAGATTCCTTCCCCGGGCGAAGTCGTGTCACCAGTTATCGGCCTCACAGCACCGAAGCCCGTGGGCGGGAGTGAGTTGTTGGAGTAGCTGACAGAAATTTTCCTGAAAGGCTTTTTCGGTTATGCCCTGGGGATCGTAGCAGACGACGATCGAGTTGATCGCTGGAGTCAAGTGAACTTCCCTGACGGCTGCTAAGGACAAAATTGAGGTGGACAGGGGTTCGTGCAAGAAGGGATAACATCTCAGCCAAGCCAAGCGCACCCGTAGGCGGACCGGGGTGGAATGGACGATTTGGATAGCGCTTTCTCGAACGGGCGGGTTGCACTGGCCCCCACTTGTTCAACGTTAATCATCTTAATTAGGAGCAAGCTAGGAAGCAGAAATGGGACAGGAGCAAGAAGGGCGTTCCTGGTAGTAGGGGCAAGATCACCCCAGCAATTCCTACGATCAAACTAGCGATGGCGATCGCCTTGAGAATTTCTTTTCCTATTCCTTCATATCCAGTCAAAAAGTTTTGCAGTTCCCCAGAGAACTGGTCCCAAAAACTCCCTAACTCGGCTTCTACGGCTTCTAGAGCGGTAGTTGACAAGAGGGCGATTCCCTCGCCCTCTTGAACGATTGCTAAAATTGCCGCCTGCTGTTCGGACTCCGAACCGGGGTGACTCTGATAGTTGATGATCGCGCAACTTGCGGCCGGGTTGATGCGGACTTCCCCAATCCAAGGGAGGGACTGGAGGGCATAAGTCAGTTTCTCGCTATATGTGGAATCTCCGGCCAGTTTGGGGATGCCCAGGCGAAGGCGCCCCGGCAGCGAGTGCAGCACTTGGCAGTCAATTTTTGGCTGGTGGGCGATCTCGCGTAGCGAGCGCGTTGCGACCGGCAGGACTTGAGCATTGCTTACGTTAAACTGAAGGTTTAATTCAAGGGTTGCGAGTGCTGGAGTCATTTTCTTTTCTTGCTTTCTCTACCGATCGGGATGGTCAAACATTGCTATGTCCAACTTTAAACCAAATTAATTCAGTTTGACCTTTTAGACTAAAGGGTTTTTTGATACCCTAGAAGTGATCAAATAGCAAGGTAATCATGGAAGAGTTACTATTATTGGGCGCTGGGGCTGTGGCTGTCTTAGTTGTTGCTCCCATCGTCGGGGCTGCTGTCAACCCTGAACTAGGTAAATCCATCTCAGATTCTGGTCGCGACTTGATTAAAGGTGGCCTTAAATTTGGCATGGAAACAACGGAAAAACTGCAAAGTTCCTTTGCCGAAGCGACCGAATCGTGGAACGATCTCGTGGCCGAAGCTAAATCGGAAGTCGATACTAGGAAAGCTGCTCCGCAGCCACCTCGGGAAGTAGAAATTATTTCCGAAAGCTAACTTGAGTCCGAAAATGCCGACTGACCGACAACAATGGCCTACCCGGTGTCAGACATTGAGTTGCCAGTTGTTCGAGGATATTCAGCGGCTCTCTCCTCTGTTAGTCGGGCGACTCCTCTTGTCCCTGACAGCTTATGCACCCTGACTGCTTTACGCCCTATTCACGCAGCAGGCAGCGGACTCAATACTGGCAGGGAACTTGAAAAAACAGTCATATCAATAAAAATGGTCATAAAAAAGGAAAACAGAACTATATTTGTGTGAACTGTGGAAGACAATTTACAGAGGTTTATGAACCCCAGAGAGGTTATTTTTGAAGAAATGAAACGGGAATGTCTGAAAATGTATGTTAATGGTCTGGGTTTTCGAGCCATTGAAAGGGTTAAAAACGTCCATTTGCTTATGTTCTTTAATCACATCTAGTCAAATTTTCTTGTCCAGATCTACGACCGTTGTTATGAATTCTTTATGTCCTTTTAAGTTACTAAATTCATCTAGGCTTATTCGTTCTGGTGCTTCCCACTCTTCCTTTTCTAGTTCTTTAGCACAATGATTAAATATTAACTCAACTTCTTCCCATCCTAACCCTTCTTCTCGACTTATTTCTTCGATACTAGAATTTTTTACTCTCTCATAAATCATCGATTCATAGCGGATTGTATGATGCTGTCTTAATCTCATAAAACTCAGTCTTTCACTGATATACTTTTGGCACTTTTGACAATGAAACTGGCGGCGTGGTACTTCTAAATATACCGGATTGCCTAATATTGACAAATCTCTGACTAGATTGTACTCTGTCTGATTGATTCTGTCCAAGGTTTGATGGCAATTCGGACATTCAATTGTTTCATTTAAAAGAGCAAGCTTTAGGAAAATTGTCTCATCAATTTTTTGATAATTGACCACTGTTACATTTGGTAAATCGAGGAGTTGATCAAAATTTATCCACAGAACCCACCTCCTGTCCTGTATTATCATTATACCATGCTCACACAGAACCTAGAAGAGCCCAGCAAGGTTCTAAAGTTGATAAATATCAATCTGACAAAAGCTCAAAGTCTTAGGATACAAGCTTTACAAGCATGAGTTGTTGATAGTTTTACATGACAGGTTCGGTAGAGCCTGAAAACTATAAATTATTAACTAAAAATTTTGTATCTCCTTCAGTCACCCCTATTTAAACCATAAAATTAGAGTTATCTTTATGTTTGCCACTGATAAATACTTAGAATTATTAAAGCAATACCCTCCTTGTCCTATTCACAATGAGGAAGACTTAGAAATGATGCAGGAGGTTATTAATCGCCTTTTAGACAAACCCCAATTAACGACAGAAGAAAGGGAATATCTAAATGTTTTAGGGTCTTTAATTTATGAGTATGAGGAAAATCAAGAGCCAATACCTGATATTTATGGGATTGAATTGTTGAAATTCATATTAGAGGAAAGAAACCTACAAAAGCAAGATTTGCTATCTATCTTTGAAAGTAAGTCAACCCTGGATGATATTTTTGATGGCCTACAAGAGTTAACTCCTATCTATATTCAAAAATTAGCCAATTTTTTAAATATATCTCCTGATTTATTTTGGCTCTTCGTTACTCTTTATGCTAAATCAACAGACAAGATGCCAAGATAACATACTTCTAACCCAAAAATTCCGAAAGTTTCTAAAGCCATAGCCTCTTCTTTTTATTAGTTTAAGTTTATTGTTGATTCCCTCGACCACCCCATTCGTTGTCCTTCGCTCGAAATAACTAATTATTTCTCCAAACCAGTTTCGGATTGTTTGACAACTCTTAGTAAAAACACTGGAGGATTTTGCCAACCATTCCGAGATGGATAGCATTCCCTCT
>NZ_JADEVX010000204.1:0-6903 GCF_015207925.1 Microcystis sp. LEGE 00066
CCCTCCCACCCCTTGCTGGTTGGGGATAATTCCGAAAGCAAATTCTCGATCCATCCAGTTAAAAACTTCTTTATCCGCATCAAGGGTTGCCATCTGAAAATTCTCACGGATCTGACGTAGAAAAGCTTGTAATTCTGGGTTAGTTTGGGACTGTTTTTCTGCTTCTTCCCATCCCTGTTTAAGATTATTCCCACTCCAGAGTGCGATGGTATCTCCGGGTAAATAATTTAAAACTTGATTTCTGCTGGGGGAAGGTAGGTTAGAAATAGTTTCAGGAGCAAGTTTAGCCACCATTTGTAACTGTAATCCCGTATCGGTGACACCCACTCCTGCGACAATATCCTGAATTTTTGCTAATTCTTGCCGACTTTGGGGAGATAAATTAGCATCTGCTCCCAAGATTTTGGCATAATCATCGATATAAATTGTTGCTAGGGTATTGGGTAGGTTGAGGGATTGGGAAAGCAGTTTTATCACTTCCAGTTTACTGCTAAAAGATGGCTGTCCTTGGTAGGTATTGATCGCCGCTTCTAACACCTTTTTATCGTAGGATATCAACAAAAAATCGCCAGTAACGGCAGTATAAATAGTGGTGTTATCCTGCCAATCTATAGCAGTAATTGTAATACCTTTGTAGTCACTGGTGCTAGTTTTGCGATTAACTTTTTGTCCTAGTTGTTTCTGGAATTCCGACGCTTTAATTTTATCTTTGATCCCGATAACCGTTAATAATTCCGATTGTCCGGGGGTAGCTGCGGGAAGGAAAGCAAAGCTAATACTACCGATCCAAGGTTCGATATCCCGTTGATAATCAATCTTATCGGTGAAGATATTTTTTTGTAATTCTTCTAGTCCTTGACTAACCGCAGTTCGCGATTCTGGTGTACCATATTTAGCTAACACTGACCAAGCTTTTGCATCCGTGGAGACAAAACTACTAGCAAAGGCAGTTTCTGGGATAACTTTTGCCGATTCTAAGGGGGTGAATCTTTGCCAAGGTAGTTGTCCTCGTAGATAAAGATAGACACCTCCTGCGGTTACTGCTGTTAGTCCTAAGACGACTAAACAACCGGGTAAAAATGATTTTTTTGACATACAATTGTGGTTTGGTTAAAAAGTTCGATACTTGGCGATCAATTTGCCTCTGGTTGTAGTCTCTAGATCAGTCCTATTGTAGTTATCCTAATTATCTTATCTTATCCCCAAAGGGAACGGGTAAAATTTTAGCTAATTTTTCCGAAATTATTGCTAATTACCGAAGAAAATTAGCTCATTCTTGGTTAGCTTGCCAACCCACCCCTTGATTAATATTAGTCAACCCATTAGCCTCTAATTTTTCTGTTAATCCTTGTAAAATATTTGATACTAGCCAGGGTCCGCGGTATAACCAACCGGTATAAATCTGTAATAAACTCGCACCAGCCGTAATTTTTTCCCAAGCATCATCGAGGGAAAAAATGCCTCCCACCCCAATTATCGGTAAATTGCCTTGGGTTTGCCGATAGATAAAACGGATCACTTCTGTGGAACGTTCCCGCAAAGGTTGCCCACTAATTCCCCCTGCTTCTTCAGTGATTGGTTTACCAGTTTCAGGCAGAATTGTGGTTTTTAATCCCGTGCGTTTAGTGGTGGTATTAGTAGCGACAATTCCAGCTAACTGATAGGAGAAAGCTAACTCAATAATTGTTCTGATATCTTCCCATTCCAAATCGGGAGAAATTTTCACTAATAGGGGTTTTCTGCCTTGATTTTCTGTTTGTAAAATGTCGAGGATTTTATCGAGTTGTTCCCCACTTTGCAGGGAACGCAAACCGGGAGTATTGGGAGAACTAACATTAACGACAAAATAATCAGCATGGGGGAATAAATAGCGAAAACTGCCTAAATAGTCCTCTGGAGCCTTTTCTAGGGGCGTATTTTTCGATTTACAGAGGTTAATACCGATGGGAATCTGTCGGGGTTGTCGTTGCCAAGATTGCTGGAGAGTTACCGCTAGAACCGGCGCACCTAGGTTATTTGCCCCCATACGGTTTAATCCCGCCAAATCTTCCGGTAAACGAAATAATCTCGGTTTTGGGTTGCCCGGTTGCCCTTCTAGGGTGACAGCACCCACCTCGGCAAAACCAAAGCCGAAATTATGCCAAAGTCCTGCCCCTAAACCGTCTTTATCGAATCCTGCCGCCAATCCGACGGGATTGGGGAAATTTAACCCCCAGAGGCTTTGAGATAGGCGAGAATCGCTAAAACTGAGGGATTCTGATAATTGTGAGATTAACCATTGTCCCCAAAATTCCCCCCGCGAGCGATCAATTTTTTGCAGAGTATTTAATAATTGTTTTTGTGTTCCTTCTAAATTGCCCCGAATAGCCTTGAAAGCTAGAGGATAAAAAGGTTTAATTGTATCAATTATATTTGTCATAAGCTGTTAACTATTTAAATTACTTGTTGGGACAAGGCAAGAGGCAAGAGGCAACAGTAAAGGGATTGGTGGAAATTACGCTTATCTAAGAATAAGCAGTTTAAATGCGTATTAACCAAATTTACCTTGCTTTCCCTAGTTTATAATCCCCAAGACTATAAACCTTGACGAGGATTAAAAGTTTCAATCGCCCGTATTTTTTGATAAAGTTCTAATTCTTCGAGGCTAGGATTGGGAGGATTAACTAAGATAATTTCCACTAATTGATCGCCCCTTTCTCCTTGGGAAGTGGGATAACCTTTATTAGCCAAACGTAATCTTTGACCGCTTTTAACTCCTTTGGGAATCATCATTTTAACTAACCCGTCAATGGTAGGAATTTCCACAAAACCGCCCACAATTGCCTCGCTAGGAGTAATCGGTACTTGACAGACAATATCAGAACCTTGAATCCTAAAAAAAGAATGCCTAGCGATAGTTATTTTTAAATATAAATCACCCCCTTCAATACCCTGACCTTTGAGACGAATTTTCTGCCCATCGATCATAGCTGCCGGCATATCAACCTCTATTGATCTACCATCTTCCAGACGAATTCTTTGTCTGCCACCTTGATAGGCTTTCTCTAAAGGTAAAGTCAATTTCGCCTCCACATCTCGACGAGTTAAACGGGGAGAGGAGGCAATTTTAGCACGCTTAGTATTAAGGTTATTAAAATCTTTAAACTTCCATAAATCCTGTTCTGTACGGGGCATTTTTCCATTCCCGTTACTATTGGCTTTTTCCCCCGGACGTATCCCACGGCGCTTAATCCCCGTCAAGGAACGATTATACTCAACCCGTTTTTCTTCATCGGAGAGAACATCATAAGCTTCATTAATATCTTTAAACTTTTCTTCGGCCGATTTATCCCCCGGATTAACATCAGGATGATATTGACGCGCCAGTCGTCGAAAAGCCTTTTTGATCTCGTCACCAGTAGCCGTGCGAGATACTCCTAAAACATCATAATAATTAACTAATTGTGGCATATATTCAGTTATCAGTTATCAGTTATCAGTTATCAGTTATCAGATTTGAGTTTTAAGTGAGCAGTATGTATTAAGCGAGCAGTATTAAATAGTAGTTTCCCACTGTCTTTTGACTGATTACTGATCACTGTTTACTGATTAAAACCAATCATCATCGTCATCATCCCAGTTATTTTGGGGGGGAATATTGCGGGAACGATTGCCGCTGCTGCGGTTACTTTTACTATTGTTATAACTTTTTTCCTCCGAAGGGGGGGGACTTTGCCAATCGCTATCGCGGCCATTATAGTAATTGTCCTGATTGCGGGGGCGATAACTATCTTGATTAGCCGAATAATTGGGTCGATAATCACTTTGATAACCCGGTGTACTGGGACGATAATCCTGACGATAACGATCGCGACGCGGTTCGTAGGGAAGCTCATCTTCCTTATCCCCGGTAAAAGTCTTGCGAATAGCGCTAAAAAAGCCCTCGTCTTCCTCGTCGTATTGTAGCCGTACCTCGCGATTTAATTCATAGATAACATCCTGTAGGTCTGCCTGGGCGCGATCAATGCGACGATCATCATTTTTCTCCAAAGCGTCGATAATTTCCGTACTCAAAGACTCAATTTGACGACGATAAGAACGGGTGAACTCATTACCAAAATCGAGAGTAACATCTTTTAAGCGTCGTTGAGCTTGATCCACCAGAGAGCGGGCGCGATTGCGTTTATCGACCTTTTCGCGACGGGTACGATCTGCTTCGGCAAATCGGGCAGCATCGCCAATCATGCGGTTAATTTCCCCTTCGCTGAGGGTAGAAGCGCCTTGAATGGTGACACTTTGCTCCCGTCCGGTCATTTTATCCCTAGCGGTGACTTGTAGAATGCCGTTAGCATCGATATCGAGGGACACCTGCACTTGGGGAATGCCCCGGGGTGCGGGGGGGATACCGGTTAATTTAAAACGTCCCAGGGATTTATTATCGCTGGCCATTTCCCTTTCCCCCTGCAAAACGTGGATTTCCACCACAGTTTGATTATTTTCGGAAGTGGAAAAAAGGTCAGATCTGCGGACGGGAATAGTGGTATTGCGGGGGATTAACTTTTTCATCACACCGCCGATGGTTTCTAAACCCAAGGATAAAGGGGTAACATCGAGGAGCAGCACGTCTTTGACCTCGCCGCCCAAAATTCCCGCTTGAATAGCCGCCCCGACCGCTACAACCTCATCAGGGTTAACATTTTGATTGGGTTCCCTATCGATAAAACTCCGCACTAAATCCTTCACCACCGGCATCCGCGTGCCGCCGCCCACCAGTACCACTTCGTCCAGTTGGACGGGGGACAAACCGGCATCAGAAAGGGCCCGTTTGAGAGGACGACGGAGACGACTGATTAAATCGCCGCATAATTCCTCAAATTGGGCCCGACTCAGGCGAGTTTCGATGTGTTTGGGTCCGTCTTCCGTGGCGATGATAAAGGGTAGATTAATATCGGTGACGCTGACCCCAGATAGTTCAATTTTGGCTTTTTCTGCCGCTTCTGTCAGTCTTTGTAGGGCTTGCCGGTCTTGGCGCAGCTCCACGCCTTCCTGTTCCAAAAATTGATTGGCTAACCAATCGACGATTCTTTTATCGAAATCATTACCGCCTAATTGGGTGTCGCCACTGGTGGCTTTCACCTCGAAAACGCCGTCCCCCACTTCTAGGATAGAAACATCAAAAGTACCGCCTCCCAGGTCAAAAACGAGGATTTTCTTGCTTTCCTGTTCATCAAGACCGTAGGCTAGGGCAGCGGCGGTGGGTTCGTTGAGAATCCGCAGCACTTCTAACCCGGCAATTCGGCCCGCATCCCGGGTGGCTTGACGTTGGGAGTCATTAAAATAGGCGGGGACGGTGATGACGGCCCCGGTCACTTCTTCCCCTAGATAACGGCTGGCTTCTTCGGCTAATCGGCGTAAAACTAGGGCGGAAATTTCTTCGGGGGCAAATTCTTTTTGCAGACGGGGGCATTTAATTTTGATACTGCCCATCTCATCCCGGCGGATGGTGTAGGGGACGCGCTTCGATTCGGGGTTTAATTCCGAGTAGCGACGACCTATGTAGCGTTTGACTCCATAGTAGGTGTTTTGGGGATTGAGTACCCCTTGTCGCCGGGCCATTTGACCGACCACTAACTCCCCATCTTTATTAAAACCGACCACAGAAGGGGTGGTTCTCATGCCCTCCGAGTTGGCGATGACCACTGGCTTTCCGCCTTCCATCACGGCGACGACGGAGTTAGTTGTCCCTAGATCAATGCCTACTACTCTACCCATGCTTGTTTTTGTCTCCCCCTAGATTTCGATAACTTCGGGACTTTTACCTTCGATCGATAGTTTAAATCGCTTAATGCTTGTTGACAATATTGTATCGAATTGTCTTAGGTTCTCGCTCTCGTTTCGGGGCGGATTAAGGGTGTGATTACCGAAGTGGTCTTTTAGCGACTCTGGCGATCGAGCTTGGGCGGGTGAAAATATGGCTAGATTTCCAGATTTTCCCTATCCACTAATTCCGGCGGCGCTGGACAACAAATAGAGATTCTTTCCCCTGTACTGGGGTGATTGAAAAGGATTTGATTGGCATGGAGATAATAACCACAATCTCCCGGCACTGCATCCGGTCGCGGTAATCCCCCCACGCTATACAAGGGATCACCGATTAGAGGATGGCCAAAAAAGGCCAGATGAATGCGAATTTGATGGGGTCTGCCCGTAAAAATTTCTACTTCTAATAGGGTACTATCGAGATGTTTTTTTAAGACTCGACCTTCACTGCGGGCCGATAACCCATCTGTGAGCGCACCGTAAACGTAGCCTAAAATGGGATGGGCGATTTTACCGATCGCTTGATTAATAGTAAAGTTATCTGGTATGTCGCCCTGACCCACTAAAGCTCGATATATTTTGGTAATTTTCCCCTCTCGCATCTGTTGACTTAATTTAGATCTAGCTGGCTTTGATTTCGCCATTAAGACTATGCCAGAAGTGCCGCGACCAAGACGATGAATTGGATAGGGAGTGACATCGGCATAATGCTGATGTACCAGATGGATAAGAGTATGTTCGAGAAATCCACCCCCCGCTAACACGGGTAATCCCGAAGGTTTCGCCACCACTAACACCTCGGTATCCTCGTAGAGTACCTCAAAAAAGAGCGGTACATCCGGTTCTGTCCAAGGCGGGCGCTGATAGGTCAATTGCTGCCCGATTTCTAAGACTGTATCGGGGTAAGCGGGACGACCGTTGACTAGAATTGCTGCTGATAAAATGCGATCGAGCCATTCTTCTGGGCTAGAATGGGGATATTTGCCCGTATAGTAGGCTAATAGGCTTAATCCTGCCTGATTTTTGCTAATTTTATCTCGATAAATCCAACCTTGATTGGCCATTGGGGAAGTGGGGTGTGGGGAAGTGGGGAAGTGAGGTGTG
>NZ_JADEVX010000205.1:0-6843 GCF_015207925.1 Microcystis sp. LEGE 00066
CTACTGTACTTTTAGCTTGGGCGGCAATTATATCTGAGGGGTGAAAATAGGGGGAATTCCAAAAGTCGTAGGTGGCACTCGCTGCGGCTAGATTTCCCGAAGCTTGTGGCACACTTGTACTAGGTTGGCTGGCCAAGTTTTCTACGATACTGATTAACCTTTTCTTTCTTCTGGTGTCCCCTAGGTCTGCATATTGTAATTCTTGGGCTGCCCATTTCTCCATTTTTTTGCTTACCTCCACCTTAATTCCTTCTTTCAAAACTATACCTATCAATCGTTTCCCCTTTTTTTAAGTTTCTTCTCTTTTTGTTAAGAAAGATCTGACTAATGGATAGCTTATTAAGGGGGGCATCTGATGATTTTTAACACCTACCTACTTATTATCTTTTTTAAATTAGCTTTGGTTATTTTTTGGCAATTTATACTAAGTCGGTTTTTAATAGTGCGATGAACTCCCAAGTTATGGATTGTTTCTCCCCGCTCTCCCATACCTTGTAAACAGGATTTAGTATAATACAGATTTAACTTAACAGACCAATGGGGATGAGGGACTTTTTTAGGGGTAATACACCGCAAAAACAGCCCCTAAAACTGATTATTGACCCGGACTTGGTGTTTCTATCGGGGACTCTGGGGAAAGGGGAGTCGATTCAACTATTGGCGGTGGGGCCGGAGGTTGGAGAATATTGCGCCAGCCTTGCATTTGGGAGCGAGCCGAACTGTAGGCGGTACTTTCCCGGGATACGGATTCAGCAAGGCGAATAGCTTCCAGATAACGGCCATTATTAGCTTGGGCCGTGGCTAAAGACAAAAGCTGATAACTCCAACGTTCCAGCAATTCAGTCCGTTGCACACCCGCGTCGGTTTTAGTGGAAATATTGGCAACTAAAGCAATCGCTCGGGTTAAACCGTCTGCGCTTCCCGTCGCCGCTAATTGATTAGCCTGTTGGAGATTTTGACGGGCCCGCAACTCTCGGCGCCAACGACGGATATTTTGGGACGCTTCCGAGGAAAGAGCGCGACCGGGGGGAATTTGATTGGCAGTTTCGATCGCTGTGCTATAGTCTTTGAGATTGGCCAAAGCTTGGGCCTGATCTAAAATGGGTTGATCCTCCATGCGTTCAATCCGCACTTGCCAGCCGCGAATTTCCCGTTGAGCATCTCGGTATAGGGCCCGATTTTTACCAATGGCCCGGGCCTGAATAATAGCACTACTGAGGGAATTAATATCGCCGGGGATAGCGATTTCCCGCGCCCGTTCTAAAATCGGCCGGTCTTCAATCACTTGTATTTGACGATTCCAAGAGCCAATTTCCTGCTGTGCTTGCGACCAGAGGGGATTATTACGGGGAACCTCTCCCGCTTTCGCGATAGCGGCGCTATACTGCTCGATTGTACCTGCTTGTGCTAAATCTCTAGCCTCGGACAGTATTTTTAGATCCTGTACCTGTAACTGCCAGCGCTCCTTCATAGCTAGGGCCGTTTGATGGAGGGGTCGAGAAGCGTCAATTTGTTCTAGTCCCAGTATGCCGGCTTCTAATCCGTCCACCGTGCCGGTTTCCGCATCTAAGGCCGCTTCCGACAAGAGAGACCAATCGGTGACATCTGCTTTAATTTTGAGGTCTTTGGGGGTTTGGTTAGCCAAATCCCGGAGAGCTTGCCATTGCTTCCGCTCAATTAATCTTTCGGCGTATTCTTTTAGCTTATCCTCGGTTTTCGCGATTAATTTTTGTGCCTCCTGATAGGCATAACTGCTGGCTGGAATTTTTCTAGCTTCTTCGATGACTTTGAACCAATTGTCGAGACCGCCCCGGGCAAAGAGATTAAAGGCATTATCTAATTTACTGCTATCTTCCCGGGCGACGGTAATTTTAGCGATCGCTTCATTATATTTAACCGTTGCCCAATATTCGTTATTTAAGTTCAATAAATCCACTGCTAGACGGAAAGATTGATTCCAGTTGGAAGCGCGGAGATTTTCCTCTAGTTTGCTTAATATCTCGTTGCCTTCCGTCCAAGTTTCTTGCCACTTAGCGATTCTTTCTTCAATAATTGCCGCTACTGCCATATTATTGGGGATTTGACGAGCTTTAGCGATTGCCTGCTTTAAATTTCCCGCTTGATAGTCTTTTTCGGCCAAATTCAGTATATCTCGCGCCCATTCTTCCACCTGTTGATTGACTTGCGATCGCAAGGGATGGTCTTCGGGTAAAGCTTCCACCAGGGCAATGGCTTCGAGTAAACCTGCCACGGTGCGACTATCGGCGGAAAGTTGAGCGCAGTAGAGACGTAGGGAGGCAGAAGCGATGGGCCAGAAGATTTTGGGGCAATTGGGCGACTTCTGCATATTTAATAACTGCCAAGTGGCGAGAAAGCCAACACCGCCAAAAACGACCACAAATAAAGCCGCCCAAACTTTCCAAGTGAAACGATGCTGGTATCGAGACCAAAAGAGAAAAAGAAAAGACTTAGTTTTCTCTGGCCAACGAGTCAGGGGGTCAATCGATTCTCGTTTGACTAGATTTTCGGTTAATTCTTTTCCTTTAGACATTCACAACTCCCCAGCAGATATTTTAGATAGATTTTACCCTAATGGCGCTCATTGCCCAACTTCTCAGCAAGATTCAGCCTGTAGAGACTCGACTAATTCGATTAATTGTCTCTCGTTGGCATTATACACTTCCCGACAAAACTCACAGACGGCTTCCGCTTGTTTATCTTTTTCGATGATGTCTTTTAATTCATCGACCCCGAGGAATTTTAAAGCTCCTAAGACCCGTTCAAAAGAGCAGCTACAATCAAAACGCAGCAGCTGCACAGCCGGAAAAATTTCTAGACCCATATCTCCCAGAAGTTCCTGAAAAATATCTTCTAGTCCTTTTCCTGCGCGTAAAAGGGGCGTAAATCCCGTTAATTTTCGCAATCTCGACTCTAAACGAGCCACCAAGACCTCATCCCGGGACGCTTCTTTAGAAAGAACTTGTAATAAAATTCCCCCGGCTGCCGTTACTCCTGTGGTTGTACCGACAAAAACCCCCACTTGCAAAGCGGAGGGAATTTGTTCCGATTGGTCTAGATAGTAGGCGATATCTTCCCCCACTTCCCCAGAAACTATCTCGACGATGCTTTCTTGAAGTTCATTTCTCCCCTCGCCTTTTTCTTCGCGTAAGACTCGCACATAACCCTTGTTACCCACCGCGCGACCCACATCTAATTTACCCTTAGCATTGGGGAGTAATTCCACTTGGGGATAGTCCACATAACCGCGCACCGTGCCATCGAGTCCGGCATCAACCAAAACACCGCCCAGAGGACCATCGCCTTTAATGCGAATATTGATCCTAGAACCGGGTTTTTTTAAACTGGAAGCCAAGAGTAAAGCCGATGCCATCGTGCGACCGAGAGCAGCGCTGGCTACGTTAGATAATTGATGTCTTTGGCGAGCTTCTTCGGTTAAACGGGTGGTAATCACTCCTACTACTCTAATTCCCCCATCGGCGGCCGTGGCGCGGATTAATTTATCTGCCATACTACTTACTGTTATCCTTGGAAAACGCTGTCCCGATTTTTAGTTATTCTTTAACTAACTTAACAAAAATTATCAGACAATCATATGTTCGGCAATTTTCAACAAAGTCAGCTGCGTATCGAAATCTCGGCCAGTGAACAGGCTATCGGGGATAGTTTGCTCAAAACTGCTCATCTCCGTCAATGGCTGTGGCCGCAAATGCTCTCACCCAATCTACCCGATAAATTAGAGGAAGGTTTGACTTTTACCTCTTGGTTAGGTTTAATCCCCGTACAACATCAGGTTTTATTGGCCAATGACCAGTGTTTACGCTTGCTTTTGAGTCAAGGTATCGATGGCTATCACGAATGGTATTGGGGCGATGGTTGGTTACAATCGCGGTTAGAAGGCATTTCTCTCCTTCCCCTCAATCTCGGTCAAACTCTCAGTTTATTGAAATTACGACTATTTTTGAGCAATCAAAAGTAATGAGTAATCAGTAAACAGTGAACAGTAATCAGTGAACAGTAATCAGTAAACAGTAATCAGTAAACTAAAAACTCACACCTGATAACTCACATTTGGTAACTGATAACTGATAACTCACACCTGATAACTGATAACTGATAACTGATTAGGGTTGAGTTCCATCGAGACGGATTTGACATTCACTGGCATCGAGTTTAGTGAGAGAATTTCCAGTATAAGTTCCTTGTTTAACTATTCCTAGCAGAGAAGCGATAACTATACATTTTCTTTTTTGGTTGGGATAGGGATCGGCGGTGGCATCGGCGGCGGGATATAATACGATTATCGCTTGATCTTCTGGCGGATCAAAGGTTAACCCCGGCACATGACCCCGAAAGGAAAACTGCACCCCCGGAGTGCCGCCCAGGGTGGGAAAATTATTCACCACCATAAATATTTCCTCTGGCAGACTTAGGGAACCCGCGTTAGTATTAGTCGCCACTAAACAACCTGGGTCAGGGTTGGAGTCCTCATCTAAAGCGGTTATTTGCGAGTAAACTGTGGGGCTAGTGCCAGTCGGGTTAGTAAAATTAATCGTGCAACTTCTCCCTCGACGGATAGCTTGTCTTTGGGCATCCTCTAGAGCTAATTGTATAGCATCGGTGGCTTGTTGGACTTCATTTCTATTCAACCAAGCTGATAAATTAGGTCCAGTTAAGGCGGCAAGAATTCCCGTAATTGCCAAAGCTACCAAAATTTCTAACAGGGTAAAACCCTGATTTTTATCGACATTTAAACGACGCATCGGGAATCACCTCGACAGAACTTTCAGCAATAACATCTTCTTGGTTGGGGTAATCTTTAGGAGTTTCATCTGTTGCTTCGACTCGATAATCAATACGGAGACGATGGGGATGATTCGCTTGGTTAGTAATATTAAAAGTTCGATAGAGAGAATAGTTTTTACCGACAAATTTTTTAAATTCGTCTGGTGTTTCTTGTCCAGGTATTTCTACTACTACTAATTGTTCTGTTGGGATTGTAATTTCACTCAAAGGTGTTTCTGTCAATTCCCTCCTCAAAGCTGTGGCATAACCATCAGTACATACATCTGAACTGACATAATCAGGACTGGAGCTAACATCTAAAGTCGAAGCTAAAGCTTTAACAGACTCGAAGTCTTCTTGAATCCAAAAGTTAGCTTGAGTTTGTCTTGTTGCCCGAACTTTATATAAGGCAGTGAATGCCATTAACTGTAAAGTTCCTGTTAAGAAAGCGGTAATAGTTAAAATGGCAACTATCACTTCTAACATCGAGAAACCTGACTCGGAGGACGGCAGTTTTAACGATATTCCCTTTCCTCTTGATTTCACTTTTCAAACCCCCGTTTTTCCTGAAAACTACTGGCTTTTTTATATCTCAACTACAGAGTACGCAAATGATCGGATATTTCTAACTTTAGTCAGGGAATTAATTCCCCGAAAACCCTATTTGTCAAGTGGGTCAGATTGTCTAAGTAGCTGGTTACAATTAAATTGAAGATAGATTCTGGGTTCGATCCCCCCTTAATCCCCCCTTGATAAGGGGGGTGCTGATCCCCCCTTAATCCCCCCTTGATAAGGGGGGTGCTGATCCCCCCTTAATCCCCCCTTGATAAGGGGGGTGCTGATCCCCCCTTAATCCCCCCTTGATAAGGGGGGCATCCGCAAGTTTTTAAGACCTACCTACTTAAACTCTCATGCAGTTAGCATTTTACACTAATCTAGTCTTTGTCTGTGATCACAATCGGCGATCGAGATCGCACTTAACCGGTAATTTAGATACACTAACAGCTTATCCGCCTAAAATAGCAATGCCTACGCCGATTAATAGAATTAATCCGCCATAAATGACTTCTTGGGGGGGGATTTCACCAAAAATGAACACTCCTAACAGACTAGCGGCGATTGGCTCTAATAAAATTACCATGGTTACTATTGTCGGCGCTACCCATCGCAAAGCCCAGTTAAAGCTAGTATGACCGATTAATTGCGGAAAAATCGCCATCATTAACACATAAACATACACGGATAAGGGATAGCTTTCGTAACCTTGACCGAATAAAAAAAGAAATGGTAATAAGGCTAATCCTGCGGTAGTGTAGGCTACAGTTATATAATTCTTAATATTTAAGCCCTTTCTTTGTGCTTCCCGTCCGAGGAGAATATAACCACTGACGAGAATTGCTCCAATTAAAGCCAAGCTATTGCCCAATAAAGGGTTAGGATAAGAACTACTGACATCTCGATCGGCTAAAACAATCAATAATCCCCCCGTTAAAGCCACAAAAATGCCGATAAAGGTTAATTTTGTCGGTTTTTCTCGAAACCACCACCAACCCAACAGGGAAACCCAGAGGGGGTTAGTGGTGACTAAAGTGGTGGAAGCGGCGATCGAGGTGTAGGATAGAGAAGTAATCCAAGTAGCAAAATGGAGAGCTAAACAAAATCCTGCCCCCACTGCGTAATAATAGGCTTGAATAGGAACTTTTTGGCGTGATAAGGTCAACCAGTTCGGAATTAGGACAACAGAAGCCAATATCAGACGAGAAGTCGCTAAAAATAAACTAAATGCGATCGTAGCATTACCTACCGCTTCGATCGCTAACCGGATAAAAATTGCCGATGCAGAAACCGACACCACACCGATAGTTAAGATAAAAATAATTTTGGCGTTAGAAGGAGGCAAAATAGGCTACGCTTACGCGATGATCAATGATGTTATTCACCAGTTATTTTAACCGTAGGCAGTAGCCAGTCGTCAGTAGCCGGTCGTCAGGAAATAGGAGATTATTTTATTTATTCTCCCCACACCCCACACCCCACACC
>NZ_JADEVX010000368.1:0-1294 GCF_015207925.1 Microcystis sp. LEGE 00066
TACAATCCGACATATAGTTGATTCTGATAGTTCCCAGCTTGTACCAATGTGAAAATATGTTCTATATTCTCGCCAATATTCTAACGTTACTAAAACTTGTTCTTCTATAGATAGTTTAGGTTTCGGTTCCCTTTTAGATGGTGAATTAGAGTCGGCTTCAACACTTTTTACTGATTCTACCATCTTTCTATAGGTTTGTTTATACACACCGAAACGGCGTTTGAATTGTTCATCTGATAAGTTTTGATAATCCATAATTTTGCTAATAAACATAGCAAAATTATAGATGATTTCCTGACCTAAGATCACATTTTATTCTTTTTTCCACTTCAATCTAAGAATTGAGAAAAAAGCAAAAACCTCCATTATACCATAAAAAAATTATGCAAGAGGTCTATTTAAAAGAGCAAGCTTTAGGAAAATTGTCTCATCAATTTTTTGATAATTGACCACTGTTACATTTGGTAAATCGAGGAGTTGATCAAAATTTATCCACATAACCCACCTCCTGTTCTGTTTTACTATTATACCATCCTCACACAGAACCTAGAAGAGCCGTTTTTTGACTGAGTAAATATATCAACTATAGCACCTCCCATATTGGTAAGTAGCTACACAACGGTTTACTTGAATTCCAATTTTGTCCGAGGGGTTGAACTTAATTTCCTCGACAACGTAGGAACTGTTACGCAATACACCCGATATATATCTTATTTGTCGATGGTTTAGCGAGGTTAAAGTTACTTCCGCTTTTCCTTCATTAACATCAACAATTTTGAAGTTCTGTAGGGGTTCATGCCAGCGTCCTCTATTCTGTTGTTCGACACTACTATATTCTGATAGTATGCGGAACCGCTCTATACTAATGACAGAAGGTCGGGTTTCTCTGATAATTACTTTGCCTTGAAACTCTATCTGTTCTATCTCTTTCATCGCCACTTCTTTTGTTTTTGAATCTCTCCCTAAAGCGATCGTTTTTGCTTGGGAATCGAACTTGATTAATCTCCCAGATAGAGAAGTACCATTTGGCTCTTCGTTACTCTTTATGCTAAATCAACAGACAAGATGCCAAGATAACATACTTCTAACCCAAAAATTCCGAAAGTTTCTAAAGCCATAGCCTCTCCGTTTTATTAGTTTAAGTTTATTGTTGATTCCCTCGACCACCCCATTCGTTGTCCTTCGCTCGAAATAACTAATTATTTCTCCAAACCAGTTTCGGATTGTTTGACAACTCTTAGTAAAAACACTGGAGGATTTTGCCAACCATTCCGAGATGGATAGCATTCCCTCT
>NZ_JADEVX010000206.1:0-6731 GCF_015207925.1 Microcystis sp. LEGE 00066
CCCCACACCCTACACCCCACACCCCACACCCTACAACCCAATTCACTCCTCGGTGCGATAGCCAAATTCTGCTAAAAGTGAGCGAGATTGTCGCCATTTCGGTTCTACCTTCACAAATAACTTTAAATATACCTCCCCAGCGATTAACTTTTGAATAGCCGATCGAGCGGAAGAGCCGATCGCTTTTAACATACTGCCATTTTTACCGATGACGATCCCTTTTTGGGAAGCTCGTTCCACGTTAATGGCGGCAAAAACCTTGGTTAAAGCGGGAGTTTCCTCGACGCGTTCAATCACCACCGCCACAGAATGGGGAATTTCCTGACGGGTTTGCAGTAAAATCTGTTCGCGGATTAATTCGCCCATAATAAACCTTTCTGGCTGATCGGTGACTAAATCGGGGGGATAGTAATAGGGACCGACTTCGAGGGAATCAGTTAACAGATTTTGCAGTTCTTCGATTCCCGTCCCCTCCAGTGCCGAAAACTTGAGCAGAGGCCAGTTATTTTCCGTCGCTAAGGTGCGATAACTATCGTCGATAGGCTCCGGGTCTTCCGGCTGCTGATCGGCTTTATTTAGCCCCAAAATCGTGGGAGTTTGGTTTTTAGTCAGTAAATCGGCAATATAGCGATCGCCACCGCCCAAAAAATTACTACTATCGACAACAAATAAAACTAAATCTACAGAATTTATGGCGTTTTCGGCATTTTTAACTAAAACTTTGCCTAATTCGTGATGGGGTTTGTGAATGCCGGGGGTATCGACAAAAATCATCTGGGAGCGCTCGTCGGTGACAATGCCGCGCAAACGGTTGCGGGTAGTTTGAGCGATGGGGGAAGTAATGGCGATTTTTTGTCCCACTAATTGATTCATCAGGGTAGATTTGCCCACATTAGGACGACCAATAATGCCAATAAAACCCGATTTAAAACCGGTCGGTGCGATGGGAATTACTGCCGAATCGAGATTAAAGGCTTGGGAGTTGATAAAATCGTTCATAATTAAAGAATATTACTTAAAAAATATTTTTACCCATGCAAAGGATAATTTTGTTCTTGTTAGTATTGATTCTAGGCTGTAGTAACCATTTAGAATTATCTATAGCGGGAAATTTAAGCGATCGCTTAACTAATTATCCTCGCTGGATGACTAAACCAGTGGTTAGTTTTGCCAGTGGAGATTTAGTTTATCCCGATTGGATGGTAGGCAGTTGGACTGTCACCAGTACCCTAATCGATTTAACCGCTCCTCTTTCTCCCCAGATTATCACACCCGGTTTTGAAAGTAATCGTCGTTACCTAGAAAAATCGATCGAGTTTCCAGTGAGATTCATCGAGAAAGCTATTTCTCGACCGATAAATGCTGCCTTTTTATCCACCCTTATCAGTAAACCATCAATTGTGGCCGATCGATCCTTTAATGGTTTAGCAATTAGTCGCGCCTACTTAGGTAATCAATCGGTATTATCGGTAAAAACTGACCCTAATAATCCCAATCGTCAGATTACCTTTTTACGGGGCGCTCATCAACTAATTTCCACGGTAATTGCCAGAAATAGCGAAACTCCTAGCCGAAATCAATTTATTGCCACGGAAATCAGTCAACAAATTTTCCGGGGAGAAACCAACACTTATCTTAATGAGGTGGAAACCACCACCGCCTATCAGTTATTATCTCCTAATAAAATTCTAGGCGATCAGGTGACAGCCATTTATCTTTCCCCCCAATCCCCTGATTATTTCCAAGCGCCGAATCGTCCTGTCGCTTTGTATCGTTATCGCCTAGAATTGCTGAAAGATTAATAGAAATCCTGTAAAAATCAAAAATCTTCCCTTAGATGAGGAGACAGGAGGAGAAAAAAGACAAGAGACAATCCTAGCCATAAAACCTAAGATTGGGTCAAATTTATCTAATTGGGTCGCCGGTCGCCGGTCGTTAACACCACATTAGGTTATACTTCTAGGAAAATGACATCGCTATTAAAATAAGTTTAATTAATGTTTGTGAGCAGAGGAGCTAGGAGTTAATGGTTTGGGATCTGGGCAAGAAAATTAAAGATGGCCAGTACAGGATTCAGGAAGTATTGGGTGAAGGAAGATTTGGCATTACCTATCGAGCCAGCGATCGCAATGGTAATTCAGTGGTGATCAAAACGCCTAGGGATGTGGGTTTTAAATTGTGGGAGTCTGAGCGTTTACAGAAACTTTTTTGGCAGGAAGCGAGTAAATTAAAAGGTTGTGATCATCCTCATATCGTGCGAGTTAAAGAGTTATTTTCAGAGGGTAAAGCTAACTGCATGGTTATGGAATATATTGATGGGACGACCTTAGATCGGCGCTCAACAAAAATTTTACCAGAAAAAGAAGCCTTACGCTACATTGAGCAGATTGGACAGGCTTTAATGGTGGTACATAGTCGCGGTTTTCTGCATCGAGATATTCGACCGGGTAACATTATGATTCGGACTGGTAAACCAGAAGCGGTCTTAATTGATTTTGGTTTAGCCTTAGATTTTGATGAAGAATTAACCAAAACTCGTACCCAGGAATTAGCCTCAGGTTTTGCGCCTATTGAGTGTTATTCTCGTGATGCTAAACGCGGAGCTTTTACCGATATTTATAGTTTAGGAGCCGTGTTATACGAGCTTTTAACGGGTAAAATTCCAGTGAATGCGATGACTCGAAAAATTGATCATCAGCCTTTAATTGAGCCGAAAACCTACAATTCAAAAATCAGCCCTAATATCAACAAAGCCATTCTTTGGGCATTGGAATTAGACATAGATAAACGTCCTCAGTCAGTGCAAGCATGGTTTAAGGATTTAGGTTTGTCTATTCCCAAAAAAGAACCATCTAAAATATCTCGACCCATTGTTATTAATTGGACAGCGGTGACAGCAACAACAGGTTTACTGGCTCTTTCCTTGACTTTTTTAACATCTATTGGGGTGACAGATAAAATTAAGCAAATTTTATTTCCTCAACCAACTCCGACAGTTTCTCCCCCATCTTCTCCTAAGTAGGTAGGCGTTAAAAATTATCAAATGCCCCCCTTATCAAGGGGGGATCAAGGGGGGATCAAGGGGGGATTAAAGGGGGATCAAAGACGATTGCAGTTCGATAAACTCACTAACCACAATGGGATGCAAGACGTGCCATTGGTGTAAACTTAAGTACCACCAAACTCCCGTAAGGGCGAAGCATTCGGGCAATAACCTATCGCTGAAACCGTAAATTTCTTATCCGAATGCTTCGCCCCTACAAACTCAAATACCAAAACATAAGCCAATTTTGAGACAAAAGCAGATTTTTTGGTATAATAAAAATAACTGTTGCAAAATTTTATGGTTTGGCAAGCGGGACAACTCCTCCACAATGGCAAGTACGAGATCCTTGAGATCTTGGGACGGGGAGGTTTTGGCCTGACCTATAAAGCACGTCATCGCCAACTCACCCTGGAAGTGGTGATCAAAACTCCTGATATTTTGCAGAAAAGAGATACGGAATACGAGGATTATGTTAGACAATTTGAGGAAGAAGGACGCAAGTTAGCCAAATTTTCCCAGACTCCCCATGCCCATATCGTCCGTATTTCCGATTTTTTTACTGAAGGTCAAGTTCCCTGTTTGGTGATGGATTTTATTCAGGGTCAAACTTTGATGGAAAGGGTGAAAACTCAAGGAAAATTATCGGAAGCGGAATGTTTAAAATATATTCGGCAAATTGGCAGCGCATTAGAGGTGGTTCATCAAGCAGGAATGGTACACCGAGACGCTCACCCTGGCAATATTATGATTCAACCCAATGGGAATGCTATCTTGATTGATTTTGGCATTGCTAAAGAGATTATTCCGGCTGGTAGTAGTTCGACGGATTATGCCGCAAATCCCAGTTTTGCCCCCTATGAACAAGTTTATAAAGGTAGCAAGGCCAATCGTCAGCCGAGCGTGGATATTTACGCCCTAGCCGCCAGTTTTTATTATGCGGTAACTGGGCAAAAACCGACTCCTTCAATGGAACGCCGTTTAGATAATCGTCCCTTAACATTACCGAAAGAAATTAATCCTAATTTAAGTGAGCATCTTAACAAAGCCATTACTCTGGGGATGGCTTTAGAAAAAGAAAACCGCCCTCAGTCCATGTCCGATTGGTTACAACAATTGGAATTACCACCGCCTCCTGTAGAAAAGAAATATCGTCAAGAAAAAGTTAATCCCCCACAGCCAAGGAAAGAGCCAAAAGTAGCTGAAACAAAAGCCCCTGTTAACCCAAAACCTTCTGAAAATTCTCTTCAGAAAAAACTCAAAGCTCTTCCCTGGGGTTGGTTAATATGTTTGTATTTATTGTTCGGTTTAACTGGTTTCTTTTTATTTGTTGCGGCTAGCCCCCCTCGACGAATCATAGCTGTTGCTGTTGCTATGGCTGTACTTATGCCTGGAGCTGCAACGTCGCATCTGGTGTGGACTGCATATTTTGTTGTGTTATTTCCATTTTTTTTAGGGTGGATGACGATAATAGTTTGGAACTCTTGGTTTTTGGGTATATTTATTGGTACGGCTTTTGGTGTAATTTTATTTTTGGCTGTTGCTCATCACGAAAAACATCCTTGGTTGAACTCTGTTTTACAGCTTATATTCATTATATCTCCTGGACTTGTGGGTGGGATTGCGTCTGGTATTCTTGCAAAAATGAATCATATTTTTGCGGGAATATTAATGGGAATAGTATTCCAGGGATTATTAATACCTAATATTGTATTTAAGGAAGAATGTAAAGGTAACAAAATTAGCCCTTTCAATATTTTTCTGATTCTTGCTGTTACAAATTTAAGTGGTTTAGCAAGCGGTTGGTTATTGGCTTTTCTCCTGCATTCCAAAGGCTAACAAAACATAAAACTATCCTCATAATTCCGTTTTTTCTATTGTTATCTTCCCTAGATTAAGTTAATTAATGCAACCCAAAAACTAAATTGTGCCATAGTAGTGAGTCTATTCTGCTGAGGAGCATCTCACTTGTGCCATGCGTATTAATGCTTATAGCTGTCAAAAACTATAAAACAATGAACTTGTAATCAAAAGTTCATGTCTGCGTCACAGTAAGTTCATATCCCCCGCCTAAATTAGAGATAGTCAGTCCCAAGCCGTTTTCCGAAACACTCCTCTCACACCCACGATTATTAGGACTGACTTTTATTCCCTTCTCAGAATGGTTAAACAATAAAAACTATGACTCGCAATATTTTTAACGATAATATTTCCCCGCGCAACGAAGGCAATCCCAAACGCTCCAAATCTTCTGCGATGAAAAAACTTTTTGCCTATTCCTCCTTACTGGTTTTGGGTGCCGGGTTAGGTATCGGTGCCACCTATGCCTACAGTCAAAATCCTCTAGAATTAGCCCAAAATATTGCCCCCACTGCCAATAATCCTCGCCCCTCCACAGCAGCCGCATCCGCTCCCTCAACCCTAGTTATTCCCACCAATTTTGTCGCTTCTGTGGTGCAAGAAGTGGGGCCGGCGGTGGTGAGAATTAATGCTTCTAGGGAAGTCAATAGAGGCGGTGATTTTTCGGAATTTGCTAACGATCCTGTTTTCCGTCGCTTCTTCGGTTCCCAAATACCCGAGCGAGGAGAAAGACAAGTTCAAAGGGGTACAGGTTCCGGGTTTATTATCAGTAATGACGGTAAAATTATCACCAATGCTCACGTTGTCGAGGGAGCAGATAAGGTGACTGTCACCCTCAAAGATGGTCGCACTATTGATGGTAAAGTCTTAGGTAGTGATCCTTTAACTGATGTGGCAGTGGTACAGGTGGAAACGAGCAATTTACCCACGGTTAAATTAGGTAATTCTGATAGTTTACAGGTGGGAGAATGGGCGATCGCTATCGGTAATCCTTTGGGATTAGATAACACTGTCACCACGGGAATTATTAGCGCCAAGGAACGCAATGGCTCCCAAATTGGTGCTAGTGATAAACGGGTGGATTTCCTGCAAACCGATGCGGCAATTAACCCCGGAAATTCCGGCGGACCTTTGTTAAATGCTCGGGGAGAAGTTATCGGAGTTAACACCGCTATCATTCAAAATGCCCAGGGTTTAGGTTTTGCTATTCCGATTAAAACTGCCCAAAGAATCGCCGAACAATTAATCGCCACGGGTAAGGTGGAACATCCCTATCTCGGTGTTCAAATGGTACAGTTAACCCCAGAGGTAAAAGAACAATTAGCCGATAGTCCCATGGCTGATAATTGGACTATCCCCGATGATTCTGGTGTCTTGTTAGTGCGGGTGATGAGAGATTCTCCTGCCGCAGCAGCGGGATTGCGATCGGGTGATGTGTTAAAGTCTGTAGGTGGTAAGAATGTTACCGATCCCGATGCAGTTCAGGAAATTGTGGCTAATACTCAAATCGGTGATAATTTGCCCGTAGAAATTAGCCGAGAAGGACAAAAAATTAATCTGAATATTCAAGTGGGTAGCTTGAATACTGCTAAGAAATCCTAGTCTGGAAAATAAGTGGTAAAAGACCTAAACTTTATAGAGAGCTTGTTAGTAAGCTCTCTATATTTCTGGTTTTACTTTTGCCTCTTGAATCGAATAATTATAGCAGTTATCTTAAGGGTGAGGTAAGTAGGTAGGCGTTAAAAATTATCAGATACCCCCCTTATCAAGGGAGATCCCCCCGCCTATCGGCACCCCCCTTATCAAGGGGGGCAGGGGGGATCGACAC
>NZ_JADEVX010000369.1:0-1273 GCF_015207925.1 Microcystis sp. LEGE 00066
TCTCTTCTTCCGTTACGTCATTTCTTCGGCTAACATTTAAAATATCTCCTTCTTTTAATTGTTCGAGTATATTCTCGGCTAGTCTTTTCGTATAGGTTCGTTTCTTGGCGACAAAATCTAACTCTTCACTAAAGGGTTTTCGACAATTATCGCACTTAAATTGACGACGATTAACCTGTAGGTACACTGGTTGACCTGAGATTGGTAAATCTTTGACTAAATGTCGATGATTTTGGTGGAGTTTATCGCTCTCTAACCCACAACGAGGACAGATTGCTTTTTGATTTTTCGATTCGATTTGGCAAACTATACCGATATTTTCTAGGTGTAGATAGCCTTGAATAGACGTTCCTTTTAGGTTCAAAAATTTGTCAAGTATCATAAGTAAAATACTCTGGTTTTTGGCTATTATATCAAATCTTAACTCGATTGTCTATCTTTTGATATTAACTTGTTTGTGCCGTAAGTGTCTCCCTGTATAGATTTCAGCTACTTTTAGGCGTAGGTACTCTCATCGAATTTTATTTTAAGTTAATTATTTGCATAACAATTCCCGAAGAGCCTTTTCTTCTTCCGTGAATTCTAGGTTAATCATGTTTTTAATGAGTGCTTTGCGGCTCTTCGTTACTTGTTATGGTTCGATAGGGGGGCATAGATCGACTAAATCCTTATCTGGCAAGAGACTTAATTGATTAGTTCGCTCTAGATAAAAAACAATTGACAAAAATCGCTAAATGACTTTCTATATAAGGGTTCCATCCCTTATAACCCCCGTCCATTGCATAACACAAACTGAAGAGCCTGCTTTGCTTCTAATTATGACTCTTAAACTATATTAAGTACCTAGGCAAAATTAATTACACATATCTAACCCCGCTCTTGCCTCTTGCCTATCTTCACTAGGAAATTAATTTTGCACGACTACTTATTGTCCTTGAGTAAAAAATGCAAGTTGTAGCCGTGCAAAGTATATCAAGAAATAGGTAACGAATATCACCGCAGTGAGACTCATATTAGAGAGGAAGGAGCTAAGTTATGGAAGCTTTTATCGGATGCTTTTGGGGAAGAAATAAGAAAATCTAATTTTCGTTCTACCATAGAAAGAATGAATATTAAATCATCAAAAATTGTTGAAATAAATCAAAATTTTAATCTCTTCGGGTCTAATTCCCCGCCGCTCGCGGCGTACAATAGAAAAATGAGTGAATACATCCATAAGAGCCATAATGTAAGTGTTTTGCTATATCATTTAGTGTTCCCAGCCAAATATCGT
>NZ_JADEVX010000207.1:0-6637 GCF_015207925.1 Microcystis sp. LEGE 00066
AAAAAAATTGCCTATGGCAGGACCCAATGTAGTCAGCCAATGGTCTCGCAGGGCGGTTTCAATGCCCTCAAAGCTACGTAGTTGTTCTTCTGGGGTATTATCGACTAGAATTTGAGCAATGGCTTTTAAATGTTGATCTAGTTGTTCTTTTTGGTCTGTATTCATGATTCTACCGTTTAATTGTTTCTCTTTATTTTGCCTTAGCTAACGTTTTTAGTCTCTAAGCATTTCTACTTATTGCAAAATTGGGATGCTCCCAGGCAAGTTGCCAGCAATTGGTCAATTCTCACAACCATAGGATTGAATCTTTTCAGAGGTTTGGGTTTTCTCTCAATAACAGAGGGACAGATGTGGTTAGCTGAACGTTGGGAAAAACTGATAGTTTTATCGACGTAAGAAGCAGAAAAATTAGGTAAATTAACAGGATGTACTCTCAGAAAATTTCAAGAGAGATAGGCTTTTCGTGGCTTAGGAACAAGCTTTATCAATCTATTCATAATAAATATTGGCAGAAGATTAAAGATTAGTTATTATGACTAACTCTTTTGATTAGAAAAAGATAAACTTGAGAATCTTCGATCAAATTTATTGACTCAAAATCAGCTATACTTAATTTAAATGAAACAGCCCTACCCTTGATAAGGGGGGTGTTTGACAACTTAGCATCAAAATCTCTGTTTATTTTAATAATAATAAACGCTGGGGAGATAAAGTAACAGTCCAAGGCAAAGCTTGCTCCTTAATTTCCAACCATTTATCCTTATATAACTCTGCTTGGATATGAAAATCGCGGTCGTGGTTGGAGGGTTGATTAAGTTTCAGATAGAGAGTCACCCGATGGGGGCCTTCAATGGCATTAGCTAACCAACAGGGAAAAGTATTAATATCGCCTAAATCTCGACCAAAAATAATTTGATGGGCGCGAATTCCCGTATAGGCTAAATAGTCGGGAATTCCGGGGAAGGTGTGTAATTTAACATCCCAATCAATGGCTTCCAATTGTTGATTATTAATAATTACAGCACGGGAAAAATTCTTACAGCCGGTAATCTTGGCCAAACTAACGCTATCTGGTTGCTCGAAAATTTTCTGTTTAGAATTATTAGCAATTGCTCGCCCTTTTTCCATAACTAATAAATTCTCACATATTCGATAAGCTTCATCCATATTATGGGTAACAAAAATTGTCACGCCATCGTAATTACTTAAAGTTTTGATCATCTGACGTTCTAATTGAGCGCGTAGATGGGTATCAAGGGCAGAAAAAGGCTCATCTAATAATAAAGCTTCTGGACGACTAGCTAAAGCGCGAGCGATGGCGACTCGTTGCTGTTGTCCCCCCGATAATTGATGGGGATAACGGTTTTCCATACCAGGTAACTGCACTAATTCCAATTGGTTGGCAATCTGCTGTTTAATAACTTTTTTAGATAAGTTTTTCGAGAGACCAAAAGCGATATTTTCTGCCACGGTGAGATGGGGAAAAAGGGCATAATTCTGCACCACAAAACCGATGCGACGCTGACGACTGGGGAGATTAATTCCCTTTTCCGAATCGAAGAGAATGCGCCCATTTAAGACAATACGGCCCCTTGAGGGCGTTTCCACACCAGCCAGCGATCGCAAAATCAGGCTTTTTCCCGATCCCGAAGCCCCTAATAGTCCTAGTGGCTGATTTTGGCAGTTAAAAGTGACCGAGAGGTTAAAACCGGGTAAATATTTCTCTATATCAACAAATAAGCCTATTTTATCCCTATAATGCTGATTTTCAGCTGCTAAAAGGGCAAAATCGCGACCCTCCCAGGATGGCAGCCAGTCCTCCATCTCGTTAGGTTTGCTTTCTCCCAGTCGTCCTAATTGCTGTTTGCGTTGACTTTGCCAGAGATTAACGGCGATAATACCCGATAGGGAGATTAATATGATAATAAACACCCATATCCAAGCCTCGGTCATCGCTCCTGCTTCCACAGCGAAGAAAATCGCCATCGGGATAGTTTGAGTTTGCCCCGGAATATTACCGGCTAACATCAAAGTGGCCCCAAATTCCCCCAAAGCGCGGGCAAAAGCTAGGGTTAATCCTGCTAATACCCCGGGGAAGGAGAGGGGCAAAAGTAGGCGCCAGAATATTTTCCCTTCCGATGCCCCCAGGGTGCGGGCAACCTGTAAAAGATTGGCATCCACCTGTTCAAAAGCGCCGAGGGTGGTTTTGTACATCAGGGGAAAAGCTACCACCGTCGCGGTGATAACGGCGGCATACCAAGTAAAAACGACGCGAAAGTTAAATAGGTCTAATAACTGTCCTAATGGTCCGTTTTTGCCGAATAGGAGCAGTAAAATGAAGCCTAGCACCGTCGGGGGTAAGATTAAAGGCGCGACGAAAACTGCCTCGATTAGGGATTTCCACCGTCCACGATAGCCCAACATCCAATAAGCGGTGGCAATACCGAGAAAAAAGATGATTATCAGGGCAATGGTGGCGGTTTTCAGGGATATCCATAGGGGGGAAAAGTCTGGCATTGTTTATCTGGCTATTCCGAAGCCGAATTTTTCAAAAATGTTTTTAGCGGCTGTCCTGGTGAGATATTGGGCGAAAGTCTTGGCAGCTTGCGGGTTTTTGCTGGCTTTTATCACAGCCATCCGGTAAATAATCGGAGAATGGAGATTATTGGCAGCCGTAGCCACTACTTTTACTTGGTCGGAAATTTTGGCATCGGTGATGTAAACAATGCCAGCATCGGCGTTACCAGTCTCTACAGCGGCGAGAACATGACGGACGGAGTTAGCCAAGACCAGTTTTGGTCTTATTTGCTCTAAAATGCCGAGATTTTTCAAAACTTCTTCGCTGTACTGACCGACGGGAACGCTGCGCGGTTCACCCACGGCAATTCTTTGGACATTACTGTTAGTCAGGGAAGGAAAATCGCTGATTTTTAGGTTTGAATTCTTGGAAACGATTAAAACTAGGCGATTAGTGAGCAGTTTTCTTCTGGTACTTGTATCGATTAAACCAGCTTTTGCTAAAGCGTCCATTTGCTTAGTGGCAGCCGAGAGGAAAACATCGACTGGCGCACCCTGTTCGATTTGCCGTTGCAAAGCTCCCGACGCACCGAAGTTATAGTTAACTTTAATGTTACTATGGGCTTTTTCAAACCCCGGCTTGATTTCTTCTAGGGCATCTTTGAGACTAGCGGCGGCGGAAACTAGAATTGTCTGGGTTTGCGCGGTGGCGATAGTAGATGAAAAAAGGTTTATTCGTAGAGATAATAAGCAACTAAGGACAATTGAGCCGATAAAAGCCAGAAAATATCGTCTTTTCATCAAGATTGATAGCAAGCGATCGATATTTATATTTCTATCACAACCAATCCACCGCCCAAAATCTGTATCTAGGGTTTGCGGCAAAAAGTTTTCCGTGGAGCGTGGGGTGTGGGAAGTCAGGATAAGTAGGATTGGCTGAATATCCAGCAATTCTCATTTTGAAATAAATAGAGCATTAACCCCGATTTTGGAAGGCAAAATATAGTAGAAAGTGACTATTTTTCAGGGACAGGCGATCACAAAAAAAACAACTGGTGGGACAAATTAATTAGGGTCTGCTGAAAAAGTTTTTCGGTGGTGGCAGGGTGTGGGGTGTGGGGTGTGGGGTTTTACCAGTTTTGAGGTGGCCAATTACCTAATTTTCAGGGAAAAAGTACCTAAATTTACCCCCGATCACTCCAATGGTCAGCACTTTTTGAGAGAAAAAAGGTTTTTAGATTTATTCAGCAAACTCTAATTATAAATACTCAAGCAATCAAAGGGATTGGCTGAGAACGAACGGGGTTAATTCGGGAAGATAGTTCTGTTTTTAGAATAGGGAATTCAAGGGAAATAAAAATTTATAATTAAGTAGTCGTGCAAAATAAATTTCCTAGTGAAGAAAGGCAAAAGGCAAAAGGCAAAAGGCAAAAGGCAAGGGGGGGTTAGATGTGTGTAATTAATTTTGCTTAGGTACTTATTGTCAGCTAAGGTAAAATGGGTGACAGCACGTCAAATTATTCGGCTCTTCGTTACTTGTTATGGTTCGATAGGGGGGCATAAATCGACTAAATCCTTATCTGGCAAGAGACTTAATTGATTAGTTCCCTCTAGATAAAAAACAATTGACAAAAATCGCTAAATGCCTTTCTCTATAAGAGTTTCATTCCTTATAACCCTGTACATTGCATCAGACAAACCGAAGAACCGCAATTTAATGTTCTGATAGCCTTGGGATGATTCAGAGCTAAACCCACAGGTCAAAAATTAAATCATAAAATCCCGCTTGTTTGGCTGGAAAATCACCCCTTTCTATCCTAGCAATAATTGATGGTAAAGCTGCGATGAAAGCAGGGCTTCTCTCTTTCGGGTGTAGACTCCAAGCTCTAGGGTTGGTGAGGTTAATCCTCAGATAATCCGTCTGTTTGAGCTTCTCAGAAACCATAATTTCCCAAGAATCTAATTTTCCCTTTCCAGTCCAGATATTTAGGGCTGTTTTCATCCCTTCTGGCCAATTTTTTACAAACTGCTGCCGATATTCATTATACCAGATGATAGGCAGGGGTAATAACTCATCAAACCGGTTACATTTGAGCAAATATAGGCGACTTCCAAAATATTTAAATTCATAAAAACCTTGAGGATTTAATTTGCCCGTATCTGATTCACAAAACTTACCATCAGAGGTGGGCGGTCCTGTCATAGGACGGACAAACATAATCCGAGGATTTGCTTCCATCAGATCAATTCCTTCAGCAATCCATTTGTAGCCTGGCTCTTGGTACATCATCATATCGCTATCAAAATGCAGCAGATAGTCACTCTGACATTCTTCTATCTTAAAAATCGAGCCAAGGATCGGATAGCCTTTATAGTTATGAGTAGGTTTTATGGCACTGCCGAAATGTTTTAGATATAATCGTTCTTGATACCTGGAATCGTAATTAAAATCTACAATCCGGTCAACCACACCCTTGTGCAGCAAAGTTTGTGCACATTGGCGTAAGTCTTCCATCGTACCAATACCAGGACGATCAACTTTTTCCCCACTCAAAGCAGCCGTGTCTATGGCTAACACTTTTTCTTGAAAGGGAAAATTACACATCTTAACTATATGGGGGATAGTAAGCATCATAAATGGTAAGTCAGTCCGCGCTACAAAAAACCAAAGCGAACAAGTAGGAGATGCCATTAATCTTGCCTCTAACCATTTAGATACGGGACGGGGCTTATTATAACATCTTCACAGCTTTTTTACCCCTTTTGGCAGTTTAAACCCCACCCCAGTTCCTAGTCTTATAGAGTTAGTTGACAAGACTGGGATTTGTGAGGTAATTTTTTAGAAGATGCCCAACTGGGACGATTGATCTCTAAGTATTTTATGACTTTCCCCTTTGTCTCAATTATTATTCCTGTTTTTAATGATGTAGAGGGTCTGAAAACTTGCCTAGAAGCTCTTGAGCGACAAATATATCCTACGGACGATTGGGAGATCGTTGTTGTCGATAACGAGCCCGATGATAGCATTAAAGATTGCGTGGCTCGATTTCCTCGAGCCTCTTATCTGGTGGAAACCATCCCCACGCAATTTGCTGCCCGCAACACGGGGATTAGGGAATGCCGGGGTGAAATCATTGCTTTTACTGATGCTGACTGCCTTCCCGATGCCCACTGGCTGAGAGAGGGGGTAGAGGAGTTGATCAATACTCCTAATTGTGGTTTGGTTGCAGGTCATATTGAGGTTTTTCCCGAAATCGAAGGCAAAGCCAACGCGGTTGAGCTTTTTGAGATGATTACAGCTTTACCCCAAGAAGAATTAGTTACGAAGATGAAATTTGGCGCAACTGCTAATATTTTTACTTTTAAACAGATTTTTGAAACCGTAGGATTTTTCAATCTCTCTCTTCCCTCGGGAGGAGATTTAGAATGGGGACGGCGAGTTAGTAGCGCAGGTTATCAAGTAGTTTATGCCCCAAAAGCCCTAGTCAAACATCCTGCTCGCAAAACTTGGCCTTCCTTAAGGTCTAGAACCATAAGGGTCATGGGGGGATTGCATCAGATCAATTTAATCAGTTACCCCCATCGGTCTAATTTAAACCGTTTCCGGGGCTTAATCGGTGATATTTGGCGAGATTGGCCTAACCTGAACGATCTTCTGGCTATCTACAAAGATGCCAGAATTCCCAACCAAAGCGATCGGATCAAGGTGGTCTTGGTTACTTTAGCGGTAAAGTGGACGAGGATTTCTGAGAAAGTTAGGCTGTTTTTAGGGGGAGGATTAAAGACGGACTACAATAGAGATTTACAAGCAGTGGGTATTAAGTCAGAAAATATTTGATCTATAGGGGTTTTCCTTAGCCTGAAGTCAGTTCTTATACCCTCTCTTTAGGAATCGGCAGAGGAGTTGTTTACGTCTTATTTAGGGCTTGCTGAATAAATCTAAAAACCTTGTTGGATAAGACTTTTAGACTTTTTTCCCCTCAAAAAGTGCCAGCCATTGCGGGGATCGGGGGCAAAATTCAGGTACTTTTTCCCTGAAAATTAGGCAACTGACTACCTCAAAATCGGTAAAACCCCACACCCCACACCCTGCCCCCAGGAAAAGCTTTTTCAGCAAACC
>NZ_JADEVX010000208.1:0-6583 GCF_015207925.1 Microcystis sp. LEGE 00066
TCGCTCCATACCCCTTTTAATGCTATATATTCTCATTAACCCTTTTAACCTTTGAATTAATTTTAGTTATTATGTACTACTTTAATGGCTTTTTTGATCTGTGACAGTTGAGGGTGCGGAATGTGGGATAAAAGAACCACAAAGGCACAGAAGGACACAAAGATTGAGGAACCACAAAGGCACAAAGGACACAAAGATTAATTGTTGACAAGGCGTTTGATGCCTTGTTTGAGAACGGGAACGTTAAAATTAATCAGTAATCCTAGCCAAAGCCGACGTAATTTGAGATAGGTTAGCAACTGAGCCTCGTGAATGGGGGTAAGTTGTTCAACGGTTTTCAGTTCGACAATAACCAGATTTTCCACCAATAGATCGAGACGATAACCACAATCAAGTTTAACACCGCGATAAATCACTGATTGAGGAACTTGACGCTCCACCTCTATCCCCCTATCCAATAACTCGTACTCTAAACAGGCCTCATAGGCCGACTCCAATAGTCCTGGACCCAACTCCCGATGAACAGCGATCGCCGCCCCAATAATCTCCTTAGATAAATCATTAGCCCTCTCATCCATAACCTTCGTGTCCTTCGTGCCTTTGTGGTTCTTCTATCTTCGTGTCCTTTGTGCCTTTGTGGTTCTTCTATCTTCGTGTCCTTTGTGCCTTTGTGGTTCTTCTATCTTCGTGTCCTTCGTGCCTTTGTGGTTAATCTCCTTAGTGTCCTTCGTGCCTTTGTGGTTCAATCATATCCCCCTGTCCCATAACTCTCCCCAATCATAATTAACACTACACGCCCCAAAATCCGGCTCTCTCTGGAATGGCCGGCGCACATATCTGACCCGGACTTCCTCTGAGGGAGAAACCGAAACCAAGGCCAGCAGAAAATCCTCTGGTTTGTTAAGGGATGCAAGGATCTCGTTCTTGGTGACAGTCACCGTCTCTGCTCCTTCTACTCTACCCTTTACCTCAATAAACCGTAAGCGGCCTGTTCCTGTCCTGCGCGATTCGATGTCATAGCCGCACTTCTCGGCGCTCACATCCCGCGGTTCATACCCCAAAGCCTTCTCGGCCGCCATGACTGCCGCCATTGCCAGCTGCTCGACGCGCTTTGTCTCCTGGGCAAACATTGGCTTGCCTAAAAGTCGCCCTAACAGTCCCCCCGGTACGATGAGGGCTGCCCCCACCACCACTGGCGGCGATGGGGATAAATGACGCTCCTGCTCCAATTCAGACAAGCGCTTTTGCAACCGCGTTTGTAGTTCATCGGCCCGCATCTGGGCTTTGTTGGAATTGATCCGGGCATTTGTCTTCCCCGCTTCTTCCTGTAGGCGCAACTGGGCCGCCCGATGGTCCCAGTAGTTGATCTCCTTGGTCAGACGGTCTTTAACTGCTATAAGGGTCTTTTCAATTAACTCTTCCTTGCGCTGCCGTACCTCCTGAAGATGGGAAGAGACGAGGTTAGCGATCGCATAATTGCGGGCCCGGCTCTCAATCTCATTACGGATAGGGAGAGAATCAAGGATCGGCCCTAGGATCGCCCGCTCCTCCTCCTGCAAAGGACGATAATCCAGATAAGGGGCATACCCAGCATCTCTCTCTCCCTGTCTCTGTGGTTCAAATAGTTCCACATACTGCATTCGCCGCGACACCACCCGCCGTCTGCCATCAGGATTCATCCGAGCGTCTTGAATGGCGTGTTCTAAGTACACCAGTACGCAAATTTCCTCGCTTGGATCACTGTCATCAACTAGGATAGCCCCCCGTCTGAGTAATTCCCGATGCCGTTCCAAGACAAGATCGATAGTGGCATCTAACAGGGGATGGCCGGGACAGACAAAGGTAGCAACGGGTTTACCCGGAACACTAATCAGGTCTTTATCAAAACAGATGCGCTCATAGCGTTTGAGAATTGGCTCTCCTATCCCTAAAGAGCGGTCCCTGTTACGGATAACGGCGGGGACGTTGGTAATCTCGTATCGTTTTGGCTCTCGCTGGCGTAGGGTGCCGCCTAAGCGTTGGAAGGCTTCGAGGAAAAATGCGGCAATGAAGTGCGGCTGTAACCGTCTGGCTTCGGCTCGCTCCATATTTTCTCGAATTTTCTGAACTTTGGAAGCATCGATCGAATCCCGTGCTAGGGCGCGTTCTTCCAGCAATTCCCTTAGTCTCTCTTGATCGAGCTTTTCAGAGATGACCTCGTTTAAGCGTGCTTTTATATCTGGGCGATCGCCGTAACGGATGGCTTTGATGAGAAGTTCGCGCAATTCTTTTCCCGCAATGGCTTTGCCTAAAACGTCGAACACCCGTCCGCCTAAAGCTTTTTGTTCGGCTTCGAGTTTTTCGAGGAGCGTCCGATACACATCTCCCTCGCGGGTTTCGTGAGCCACCAAATTCCAGAGATGACAAACCTCGGTCTGTCCAATCCGGTGAATGCGACCGAATCGCTGTTCTAGGCGGTTTGGGTTCCAGGGTAGGTCATAATTGACCATGAGATGCGCTCGTTGCAGGTTGATCCCCTCTCCGGCGGCATCGGTGGCCAGAAGTACCTGTACTCCTACGTCTTGCTTGAAGCCTTCTTCGGCTTTTTTGCGGTCTTCCCGACCCATCCCACCGTGAATGGTGACAACAGCTTCTGGGTTGCCAAGGAGTGTACTGATCCGCTCTTTCAGGTAGTTGAGGGTGTCTCTGTGTTCGGTGAAGACGACTATTTTGCGGCGGTATCCTCCTGCATCGAACATCTCTGCTTCATCCTGCAGAAGATGGGAAAACTCTTCCCACTTACGGTCTTTTCCGCTCCGTCGAACGCTATTGGCTAGGTCTTCAAGCTTTTTCAGCAGGGCGATTTCAATCTGTAGTTCGGCAATGGTACGCGATGCTGTGGCCTGATCGACCACCTCCTCGACCGTGGCCTCCCGCTCGCTACTATCGGTATCCTCAAAGTCGTCATCGATGTCGTCTTGGTCAAGGACGGTAGCAAATTCTATCTCCAGCGACTGGCCTCGCTTGAGCAGTTCTTCTTCTCGGAGTCGCTTTTGCAGCCGTTCTCGTCGTCGTTTCAAGGATTGATAGATGGCTTCCGGAGAGGAGGCGAGGCGGCGTTGCAAAATGGTGAGGGCAAAGCCGACTGTCCCCTTGCGCCCGTTATTGGCCAAGGCTTCGGCTCGGTCAAATTCTTCGCGCACATACTCGGTGACTCGACTGTAGAGGATCGCTTCTTGGTCGGAGAGGGGGTAACTCACCGTGTGAGCGATTCTTTCGGGGAAAAGTGGCTTGCCGTCAAACTTGAGTAGTTCTTCTTTGACTAGGCGGCGCATCAGGTCGGAAGTATCTGATACATGAACTCCGTCCCGGAATCGCCCCTCAAAGCGATCGCCATCGAGGAGGGCTAGGAATAACTGAAAGTCTTCTTCTTTGCCGTTGTGGGGAGTCGCGGTCATCAGCAGGAAGTGGCGGGTAACACTAGAGAGGAGTTTGCCCAATTTGTAACGCTTTGTTTCCCTAATTTCCCCACCAAAGAAAGAAGCGGACATCTTGTGGGCCTCATCGCAGATGACCAGATCCCAATCAGTCTGCTGGAGTTTCTTCTGGAGGTCGTCATTACGGCTGAGTTGATCAAGTCTGGCAATGACCAGACCCATTTCGGCGAGGGCGTTGCCGGTGCGGGCCGTTTCGATGCGATCGTTGGTGAGGATATCGAAGGGAAGGTGAAATTTGTTATGTAGTTCATCTTGCCACTGCACTGCGAGGCTGCCTGGACAGACGATTAAGCAGCGCGCTAAGTCACCTCGAATCAGGAGTTCTCGAATTAACAATCCCGCCATGATGGTTTTCCCGGCGCCGGGGTCATCGGCCAACAAAAAGCGTAGGGGTTGGCGATCGAGCATCTCACCGTAAACAGCAGTGATTTGATGAGGGAGTGGTTCTACCAGAGAGGTATGGACGGCTAGAAGCGGGTCAAACAGGTAGGCCAACCGGATGCGATGGGCTTCGGAAACTAGGCGCAGTAAAGCTCCGTCGCCATCGAAACCCCACGGTCTTCCTTCGGTGAGAATCTCTAGGGTTGGCTCTCGGTATCGAAGGAGCAGTTCTGTGTAGGGTTGTCCGTTGGTATCTTTGTAGGTCAGTTCTACCGCGTCGCCGCCATGCCACTTGGCCTCGATGACGGTAATGCTTTGATTGGGCAGAATGCCGTTAACAATAGAGCCGCTCGTTAGTTCCTCAAGTTTAGTCATGATCGCCTAAAGACCGATGTCTAGAAATAATTGCATTTCAGCCCAGATTCTTGTCAAAACATCGGTAAGGGCATGATCGCTATCTAATTCGATTAACTGTACCCAAGGACGAGAAAAAGCATAATAGCGACTATTTTCTAGGGGAATCACCTCATCGTTACTGCCATGAATAATCAGGGTGGGGAGCTGCCGGATTAACTTTTCTTGGGGATAATTGGCTAAATCCTCAATAAACTTGTAATCAATTGGCAGATAACGACGATAACCGTAGTGATAAACCGATAAACTCCCAGATTTTTGCCAATTGGCTAGGGTTTCCGCTCCCAATTGTCCCAACCAAATCGGCCCGAAATTAAAAGCGGGAGCTAATAAAACGAGCCTTTGCACCTGAAAATAAGTTTCTGCCAGCCAAGCTGCCGTTAAACCGCCAAAACTGGAACCAATCAGTGTAACGGGAAACTGAGATTGTTCAATCAATTGGCCGACTTGAACAATCTGACGAGTGAGAGTTAAGCTAGAAAAGTCATCACCGTTAAGATCGGGAATTTCCATTGCTAAACCCCTCTTTTGCCAACAATGTCTCAAAAATTGCGCTTTTGTTGATTGGGGGCTAGAAGCAAAACCGTGTAGATAAATATATCTGTTTTCAAGGACTGCCATTCTAGAACCAATTAGATTTCTTCATCTTGCTCTTTGGTGACACTGGGAGAAGAATTATAAATGGCATCTAACTGTTGACGAGCATCTTCCACAGTGAGAGAACGAATCACTAACAGAGGTTCATTAATCGGTTGTCCGGCCTCGTCCAAAAGTTCGGGATGGGAAGTCATGGGATAACCGTAGGGATTATAGGAATTAGCCGATTTAGCAGGACGTTTCTGGGAATCCATGCTGACAGTAATCAGACTCCGAATTAAATTATTAATGGTCAAAAAAGCGATAACTGTGAAGGCGAGGATATAGAGCAGATGTAACATTGGCCGAGTCTCCCATGAATTATGTGTGAATATTCCTAATTGCCAAAACTTTATGCTAAAAATTCGCTCAACTCTCTAGCTTACCAAAAAAGTTTCAGGTTAAGCGTCAGTTTGAGGAGATTGATATTCTCCCCAACCCTGTAATCGACGACGACGACTGCTGACCCCCCAACACTCTGCCACCAGCTGGTGCCAAGGCAACAACATCTTGGCCTCGATACCCACCTGACCACCTGTGGTTTTAAAGAGTAAATGAGCCGTGGCTACCTCCTGTTGGGCGTTTTTGACTCTTGCTAATAAATCGTTTTGTTCCTCGAGGCTGAGAAAGGATAATCTCTCGGATTCGAGGAGAAGACGGGAACGGGAAAACCAATAGGTGAAATCCTCTAGTAGAGGTTCCAAGATGGTTTTCAGGAGTTCGTTTTCGGCGGGTTGCGAAGGGAACATTATTTTTATAATGACGATTTTGCTTACCCTAATCTTAGCGTCATTTATATTTCTTAACATTGTGACGGGAAAATTTTAAGATTTGCCCCGGCTGTAGGCGGCACTAAAGAAGTCCTGTTCACAACTAAGGGCATAACGATAGGATAAAGAGATATTTTCCGTCATCGGGGCGTATTTATCGGCTAATTTCTCTAACTGGCTTGCTAAAGCGGCGAATTCATCCCCACTATAACTATCAATCCAAGCTTGATAGGGATTCTCAGAAATCGGCTCTAAGGCTAATTGTTGACCCAGATAAGCATAAAGACGCATACAGGGACTCATCGCCACGGCAATCGCACCGATGTCACCCATCCAAGCGGTAGCGAGAAGAAAATCCGTATAGCGACGGGTGGCATTAGCGGGCTGAACCTTTCTTAGGTCAACTCCCCACTGTAAAGCGTAATTTTCGTGTAATTCTAACTCCTTTAATACCCCCGCCGCTAACCGATGAAAGCTAGTAAATCCCTGCCAATCGGGAGCTTTAGCGGCGGCGATACTGTAAGCACGAGCGAAAGATTCCAGAAAAAAAGCATCTTGACCGACATAAAAAGCGAAACAATCCCGTTTAAGCTCTCCTGTGGCGATACCTCGCACAAAAGGGTGTTCTAGACAAGCTTGTACTAGATCTTGATGGCTGTGCCAAAGTTGCTGACTAAGCATAGGAAAATACTAATTAGGTGGACGTGGGAATTATGAATTATGGCTCTTCGGTTTGTGTTATGCAATGGACGGGGGTTATAAGGGATGGAACCCCTATGTAGAAAGGCATTTAGCGATTTTTGTCAATTATTTTCGTCTAGAGCGAACTAATCAATTAAATCCCTTGCCAGATAAGGATTTAGTCGATTTATGCCCCCCTATCGAACCATACCAAGTAACGAAGAG
>NZ_JADEVX010000209.1:0-6579 GCF_015207925.1 Microcystis sp. LEGE 00066
GTTCTATGTTAAGATGTTGGGAGCTTCGTTTTTGGGTCTGATTTGTTTTTGTTAATGATCAGACAGTACCTGATGAGCCTTTCTTTGTCAACTCTTGAGGTTGATGCGTTTCATTTTTGAATTGGCGATATTCCTGAGAACAAAGTCTATGTTTCGGGATGGGCGCAACCGCATCAAGATAGTCAAAAAGATATTAAGCGATACCGACAAACCTTGATCGGTGAATTACAAAAAAGAATGTCACTAGGAGAAGTCTCTGACAACTATACCTTAGCTTATACTTTAAGAACCAAAACAGGAATTAGTGGCGGTCCTGTCTTTAATAGTCAAGGAGAATTAATCGGTATTCATGGCAAAGGTTCTGGAAAAGGCATAGGTGAAGGCTTAACTTATGCCATTGATATTAAGCAATTTACTGATTTAGTTTCTTCAAGTGATATTGGCAAAAAGCTGAATTTTGTAGTTAGTCTACCTCAACCTCTCGATCCGTTAGCTATGAATTTTGGCAAAAACTATAAAAATTCAGGGGATAACATGACTGAGAAAGAACGAAGACAATTTGTCATTTCTGATATTCTGCGCGATGACCCAAGAAGAAAAAGTGTCGAATACTTAGCAGATAAATATGGATGCTTAACTTTCTATGAAGGTGGTGCAATTGCTGCAGGACTAACCAATGTAAGAGGACAATTCTCAATGGATTTGAATTCCTGTATGAATGCGTATGAAAGGTTCATACAAGCAAATGTTGCCGCACAGCAAGAAAAGATGGATAAGCTCAAAAAACAGATTCAAAGCTTAGAGCAAAAACTTTCAGAATGGAAGTAATAATTAAGTTTCAACTTATCTAGCTAGATAGCGTCGCTAACACGCTTTTTGATGGATTTTTGTATCGGCAAGATTTGCTTATATTTGAGATAATTGCTAGAGAATGACTCTCGAATAATTGCCAGTAAAACTTAGATAGGGTTAAGAGACAGTAGGACAAGGAATAGAAAAAATAATATCTAGTTTTGGCACAGAACCGGGTATTCATAATGATTATTTATCATTAAACCTCTTGCATAATTAATTTTTGAGGGTTCAAAAACGGTAAAAATAAGGATTCAATTGCATAAAATTCTTAAATAGACCATTTAATTGATTAATGCTCATTCTTAATTCTCCTGACTACTGGCTCCTGACTCCTGACTCCTAACCCTAACAACAATTTTTGATTTTTACAAGAGGTCTATTTACCCCCGACCAACTCAAAAAAACCCCGGCTGACTTTCCCGATCGCTGCCGTCTGTGAGACAATCGATCGAGTGTTATCCTAAACTCTGCCAATTTTCATGTCCGACGACGCTACTATTCGCACTGCTGTACAACGTCTCTACAATACCTATCCTTTCCCCCCCGAACCGCTCCTAGATGAACCTCCTCCCGGTTACAATTGGCGCTGGAATTGGATTGCTGCCTATAACTTTTGTTGTCATCGTAAACCCGAACGAGAGGATATCCGCATTCTCGATGCGGGTTGTGGTACTGGTGCGGGAACCGAATATCTGCTCGCGCTCAACCCTTTTGCTAATATAGTCGCTATAGATATCAGCGAAAAAGCCCTAGAAATTGCCAAAGAACGCTGTAATCGTTCGGGAGTCGCACCAAAACACCGAGGTTCTCTGGATTTTCACCATTTACCCCTTGAATCCGCCACTAATCTCCCAGGAGAATTTGATTTAATTAACTGCGTCGGGGTGCTGCACCATCTCCCAGACCCGATTAAAGGGATTCAATCCCTCGCGCAAAAACTGGCCCCCGGTGGTCTGCTGCATATTTTCGTCTATGCACAATTGGGACGCTGGGAAATCCAGTTAATGCAATCTGCGATCGCACTTTTACAGGGAGACCGGCGCGGGGATTATAAAGATGGGGTCGCTGTCGGCCGAGAGATTTTTGCTTCACTACCGGAAAATAATCGCATTTTGAAACGGGAAAAAGAGCGTTGGTCAATGGAAAATCATCGCGATGAATCCTTCGCTGATATGTACGTTCACCCCCGGGAAGTGGACTACAATATCGATACCCTTTTTCAACTGATTGATGCGTCAGGATTAGCCTTTATTGGCTTTTCTAACCCTTCCTACTGGCAATTAGAGCGTTTATTGGGTAAATCCCCCGAATTGATGGCTAGAGCGCAAAATTTAGGGGAAAGGGAACGTTATCGCTTGACGGAATTATTAGATCCGGAAATCACCCACTATGAATTTTTCCTCGCTAAACCACCGATTCTGACTGCCGATTGGTCCCGGGATCAAGTCCTAGAGAATGCAGTGGCCGAAGTTCATCCCTGTCTTTATGGTTGGCCTAGTGCAAGTGTTCTAGATTACGATTATCGGCCAGTTAATCTCTCGGAGAGAGAATTTGATTTTCTACAAGCTTGCGATGGTCGTTTAAGCGTGAGAGCAATCGATGCTCAAGTTGGTTTAGGATTAACTGGTGTGCGTTCTTTACAACAGCGCCAACTACTGATTTTAAGTTAGGGAAAACTTGGGGATGTTAGAGATAGCGTCCCTTGGCAATCGGCAACTTTTAAACTAACTGGGCTAAATCTTGCCAAAAATTCTTGTTTCTTAACAATTATCCCCCTCTCTCCCCATAGTTTCAGCCCCAGAAATGACTAGGGCTGAATTATAATAGTTATATAGAGTGGACAAGGCTGATAAATTTCTGATTGGTCCGATTTTTACCCAGATCGGCAAACGGGAGTTTAGTCATTATCCCAAGATTCCGAGGCGATTAAGTCACCAATTTGATCCCTGAGAAGGTAGTCACACCGTTCTAGTTCACATTCAACACAAACCCACTCCCGAGGGGGAATGAACTGACAGAGGGTGTAGATCGGTTGGTGTCTGCTCACTACCCCCTGTTCTACCATCTGACGGACTTCGTCCTTAATCATCCTGATAGAGTAAGCGGTGGGAGCGGTGGAGAAAGTTATGGCACTCATGGGAGATTTCCTGCAAGATCTACAAAAAAGTCTTATCAATAACTATACTCTAACCTATAAGGGGACAAAAGAGATTTTTTGCTGTATCGAGGATGACAATTTTTTATATATAGCGAAACCCTCTCCCCTCGCCAGTTTAGGCTTAGGTTAAGAAAAGTTAAATTCATCGGCTAAAAGCTGTCGAGTCCCCTTATGTCGAATCGGCTTTTTTAGCCGTCAGGAGTCAGGAGTCAGGAGTCAGGAGTCAGGAGTCAGGAGTCAGGAGTCAGCAGTTAGCTTTTTCTCCCTACTCCTCTCTCACCACTTCCCACTTCCCGCTTAAGCTAATAAATGGGGAATAAAAATAAAAGCCGCTACGAGTAAAGCGGCGATCGAGGCGATTAAAACGGCACCGGCGGCACAATCTTTCGCTATTTTGGCTAAATCATGGTAGGATTGCCCCACCGTCAGATCTACCACTGATTCTAGGGCAGTGTTAATTAATTCTAAGACCATCACCAGAGCGCAGGTAAGGGTGACAATCGCCATTTCCATAGCATTAACCCGCAAAAATAAGCCCCAACTAATCGCTACTAGGGTCATCAGGGTGTGAATGCGAAAATTTCTTTGACTAACAAAAGCATAACGGACTCCGGCCCAAGCGTAGCGAAAACTGACTAACAGATTCGAGGCGACTTGCCAAGCGTATTCTCTTTGACTGGGATTGTTGCCCTCACTCACCTGTCCCGATCGAGGGATAAAATTATTGTTGAGATAGGGATTAGATAGGCTGGTAGATTGGTTGGCTTGATGATAATTTGTCTTCATATTCCTCAATAATGCTTGACAAAAATAACTAACTATGTATCGGCATTTCGACGGTTTTTAACAAAGTTTCCTGTAAAGATAGCATTTCTAACAGACTTGTTTCATCGGGATGGTCCCAACCCAAAAGATGTAAACAAGCGTGGGCAGTTAACCAGGCTAATTCTCGCACCAAAGAATGATTTTGTGTTAAAGCCTGTTGTTGTGCTGTCTCCACAGAGATGATAATATCCCCCAAATATAAAGGTTCTGTCTCTAAAATGCGCTCATCCACTGGGAAATCCACTTCCAGAGCGGCAAAAGCGAGAACATCCGTCGGTTGATCTTTGTGGCGATATTGGGAATTATAGGTCTGAATTTCTCGATCGTCTGTTAAACGCAAACTTAGTTCATAACCGGCGGCAAGGGGGAGATAATCCGATAGATAGCCTAACCATGTTTCTAACCAATAGTGCCAAGTTTCACCATCCACAGGACTATTTCCGGGATCAAAATAATTATCCTGTAGGCACAAATCCACCCCTAGGGGTAAAGTCTCAGTCACCAGATTTCACCCTAGGGACGCGTCAGATAGGAAATACCGACAAAAAAGCCTAATAGGGCTGCTGTAGTCAAAAAAAAGTGTTTTAACGAGACGCCTTTTTTCTTGACCATATTCCGCATCGCCAGCTTAACGTAACTGGGCTGCGCTTCGGTGGCCGTTTCTACTGCGGGGTCAGTGGTGCTAACAGGTTCAGTCATCAGTAATTCCCCAGACAAGGATTGATCGCTATAAGTGTAACAGATTATTAAAAAAGTGCAAAAAAAAATTCAATTATGGGAAAAACTGTTCCCCGTCCGGGATAGTCAAAACCGCTCAACTCCCCCACACCCCACACCCCAGCAGTTAACCCATGTCTTCCCACGATACCGAAAGCATCCGGACTATTTTTCAGAAAATTTGGGGCTATGATAGCTTTCGCTTTCCCCAACAGGAGATTATCGAGACAATTCTAGCGGCAAAGGATGCCCTAATTGTCATGCCCACGGGATTTGGTAAATCTATCTGTTTTCAACTGCCCGCTTTATTAAAAACCGGCTTAACCCTAGTGATTTCTCCCCTGGTTGCCCTAATGGAAAATCAGGTGGAGGAATTATTAGCCAAAAAACTACCCGTCGCCCTGATTCATAACGAAATCCCCCGACAACAGAGAAAGAAAACCTTAGCATCGATCGCAGATCAAACCCTGCGACTTCTCTATCTTTCCCCAGAAACCCTCTTAAGTCCGCCCCTCTGGTCAAAATTAACCCTTCCCCACGTTAAAATTAACGCTCTCATCCTCGACGAGGCCCATTGTTTAACCCAGTGGGGCGATAATTTTCGTCCTGCTTACCGTCGTCTTGGGGCCGTCCGTCCCGCTCTTCTACAATCAAAACCGGCCGGCAGCCAAATAGCGATCGCTGCTTTTACCGCCACCGCTAACCCCGCCACCCGTGAGACTCTCACCCGCGTCTTACAACTAGAAAAACCGCAGCTTTTCTTAATAAATCCTTACCGTCAAAACCTTGACTTAAGCACCAAAATATGTATTAGCCCCGGTTGTCGTCGTCATCAACTATTAAACTTCCTCACCGGTCAACCTCGACAATCCGGCCTGATCTATACTCGTTCCCGTCGCCATAGTGAAAATTTAGCGGCATGGTTGCAATCTCTCCATTATCGCACCAGCGCCTATCATGCCGGTTTATCGCCCTTTCAGCGTCGGGAAATAGAACAAAATTGGCTGCGGGGGGATTTAACTTTTGTTGTCTGTACCTCAGCTTTTGGCATGGGTATCAATAAACCCGATGTGCGTTGGGTTGTCCACTACCAACCCCCAGCTTTACTATCGGAATACCTACAGGAAATCGGCCGCGGTGGTCGCGATGGGGGTAAAATGCAGGCTCTCACCTTAATTAGTGAACCGACGGGATGGTTAGATAATAGCGATAAAAACCAGCAAAAATTCTTTAACTCCCAACAGGAGCGCCAATACCGACAAGCTTGGCAAATTTTAGCCCAAATTCCCCTAGAGGGCAAAGTAGAGGCGATTAGTGCCGAATTTCCCGATGGTGCGCTCATTCTCTCCCTTTTACACAGTCTAGATCGCCTAGAATGGCTCGATCCTTTTCATTATCGGCTTATTTATCGCCATAATTCAGCTAAGATGACTTTTAAACCCAGAAATGAGATATTTCCCTATCTCTATACCCGTCGCTGTCGTTGGCACTTTCTCTTAAATGCCTTTGGTTTTCAGGAAAATGCCGATAATTTTCGCTGTGGTCATTGTGATAATTGTCGTCGCAATCGACCTCTGGTAAGCTAGGGAGCGCCAGAGCAGGGAGAGCAGAGCTTTTGTACTAAATTTTCCTGTCTTTTTTCTCCTCCTGTCTGGGATTCTCCTCAGCTAAGGTCAGATTTTTGATTTTTGCAGGGGATCTATAGCGGTTTTCCCAGAAGTGAGTCCCGATTGAATCTATCAAGGGATTTACCATACCTTACCTGACAGGGGGACAAGACATCTCAAAGCGTTGTCCACAAAGGTTTTTAGGCTCCTCAGTTACAAATAGATACATCCCTTTCAGCCAAAAAGCTAACGAGAGAATCAGGGATTTGGGCGAGCTTATTAGAAATCTTGGCGTTGCTGATTTAGGGTATGATTGAGGAGGAAGGCGATCACCCAAAAATACCCATTATCAAACTCAGAAATTATGCAATGTCCTGAATGTCAATCCAATCATATCAATAAAAATGGTCATAAAAA
>NZ_JADEVX010000023.1:0-37871 GCF_015207925.1 Microcystis sp. LEGE 00066
GAATTTCTCCGCTCCCACGGATTCGGACTTAGGCGATCGCGAAGTACCCTTAGAAAATCATCATCTCTGGGGTAAAAGGATTGCTTTACTGGTAACGGGAGGGATTGCGGCCATGAAAGCGCCGCTAATTGCCCGATCTTTGCGGAAATTCGGGGCTACAGTCGTGGCTTTTGTCTCGGAAGAAGCTTTAAGATACGTCACTAGGGAAGCTTTGGAATGGAGTACGGTTAATCCCGTAATTAGTCAATTAACGGCAAAAGCAGAACATTTAAGCGATCAATCTCCCTTTGATCTTTATTTAGTCGCCCCTGCTACCTATAACACGATTAATAAGTTTCGTTACGGAATCGCTGACGGAGTGATCACTTCATGCTTGGCTTCGGCCTTGGGACGACTGGAAAAGGGAAAAACTAAAATTCTGCTCGTCCCCACCATGCACGGCAGTTTACATAATGCTATTCTGAGCGAATCTTTGCAAACTCTCGATCGCTTGGGAGTCGAGATTATGCCACCCCGGGATGATTACGGTAAGCACAATCTCCCCGGAGAAAAAGAGATTACCGTGGCAGTCTGTGGGATTCTCAGTAATTCTGTGCTGAAAAATAGGCCGATTTTAGTCACTGGTGGACCCACACCCGTGATTATCGATAATATCCGTCGTTTAACCAATCGTTTTACTGGACAGTTAGGAGTCGCTATTGCAGAAGAATTATACCTGCGCGGGGCTAAGGTGCAGTTAATCCACGGACGCGGCAGCTATACACCCCCCGCTTATTTACCCCACGAAATTATTGAAACTTATGACGAGTATCTAGGGAAGGTGATGGGAGAATTAGGGAGTAAAGATTATCAATTTGGGATTTTCTCGGCATCCGTGGCCGATTATCGCTTAGAAAGCCCTTTTTCTGGTAAGATTCCCAGTGGAGGGCAGTTAAATCTTAATTTTGTGCCGACGGAAAAAGTGATTGACAAGGTGAGAGAAAATTTTCCCGATTTAGAGATGGTGACTTTCAAGTATCAGGAGGGAGTCAGTCAGGAGGAGTTACTGGAAATCGCCCGCAAACGCCTAGAAAAGGGCTATCAGGCGGTCATTGCTAATAGGGGTGAGGAAAAGGGCGATCACGGGGAACAGGTGGCTTATTTGGTCACAAAAGCGGCACTGGGGAAATTTATCGGTAAAAAAGCGATCGCTATTGCCATCGCCGAATATTTAGAGGAACGAGCCAAAAATGTTACAATCAAAAAAATTTAATATTTTTTAATATTAATTTGCAAAAATTTAGGGTAATACAGTCATGGGTAACATCAACTTCGTCAAAGAGAATAAGATCGTGGTAGCGGCAGATGGAGCGAATTTACGAGAGAAAGCAATCCAGAATGGCGTTGATATCTACACTTTTGGCGGTAAATTGATGAATTGTGGCGGTTACGGCCAGTGTGGTACTTGTATAGTGGCAATTGTCGAGGGTCTGGAAAATCTCTCAGCTAAAACCGACTTTGAGCAGCGCTGTCTGAAGAAAAAACCCGAAAATTACCGTTTAGCCTGTCAAACTATGGTTAATGGCCCCATCAGCGTCCAAACTAAACCCAAATAGCATTTATCGGTTTTTTTAGCTGCGGACTGGTCGGTGATCACTGATAATTGATCAGTGATCACTGATACAAACTAACTAGGAACAATATTTAAGAAAGCATCGAAGTCTTTTAATGCTTCTTGGAATTGATTAGCAGCGAGACTAGCATCTTTTTCTTTGGCTGCCGCATCGATACGTTCAAAGTGAACGAAAAGATTTTTCGCTAACTGCTTGGCTTTTTCTTGGTCTTTGGGCAGTAAATTACGCGATAATCCTACCATTTCCTGACGCAATTGCCCCAAAGGACCGTGGATATAGGTGCGAGTATCTACCCAATTTTTGTCAGCGATGAGGTCTTGCAAAACGCTCATTTTTTCGCGAAATCCTTCTATGGGTTGGATGTAAACCTGTAACTGTTCGATTTTTTGGGGACTGTAAACGGTGGGGATAGTTGTTTGGGGACCACCGCAACTAACTAGCAGGGTAGTAACTAGGACTAAAACTAGGGAAATAATTGAGCGAAGACGTGGCATTGGTTTATATGTACTATTTAACAAACTATTGACGTTCTTTCCCGATAACCAGTCAAGGTATCGGGACGATTTTTACTTTATCAGGTTGTGGGATTCCCAAATCAGATTTTACTCCCAACGGCCTTGACAGTAACTCGGTGCTATTGGACGATAATCAGCAATTTTGCCTCTTATTCCCCCTTAATCCCCCCTTGATAAGGGGGGTGTCTGATAATTTTTAACACCTACCTACTTATTAACTAGAGCTTATCAAATTGTCTCATAAAAGCTCGATCGATCCGATCTTTCCATAACCATAATAACGGTGATTGCCAGCCAAAACTGCCCCAAGATGCGATCGCTTGTTGGTCTCCTGTCCCGATTAAACTTAGATAATTTTTCTGGGGAAAATAGGGTTTTAGGGGCTGATTTTGCAGAATTCTTGCTAAATTATCGAACAGGGGTTTTCCTTGTCGGACGGCAAAAACTCCCGCTTTCGGACGGGGATAATCTGGAATCGTGGCAATATCTCCCACGGCAAAAATATGGGGATGGGAAAGAGATTGCAGATAATTATTCACTAAAATAAACCCTTTTTCATCTGTCAGTAATCCTGACGCTTTAATCCAACTAGGGGCCGAGGCAGCCGTTACCCAAATTGTATAATCTGTGGGCAAAACTAACCCCGATGAACAGATAATCTGATCTGCTTGCACTGCCGTCACATCCGTCGATAAATATAATCTAATTCCCCTTTGTTGACAAATATTCTCTAAACGTTGACCGACCCAATTATTATGGGCTGCTAGGAGTTTTTTTCCTCGATGAATTAGAGATAAATTCAAATTACTGCTAGAGTTGAGAATTTTGGCCAAACGGGACTGCATATTTAAAGCTAATTCAACTCCGCCAGCGCCACCACCAACAATGACGATATTGAGAGTATTATTAGGGTTACTAACCGCTTTTTTGAGGATTTCTTGCCATCCTTCCCGAAAAATCGGCACCGGTTTGGCGGGGATAGCGTACTCTTTAGCACCGATAACATGATCCACTGCTGGGATGCTGCCGATATCGATCGAGAGATAATCAAAGGGAATTTGTAAAGAATTATTACAAGTTACTTGACATTTTTCCGTATCTATGAAAATAGCTTTAGCCAAACAGAATTGCGCTTGAGAATACCTAGCTAGAGAAGGTAAATCGATATGAGTCTCGGCAAAATCATAAAAACCGGCGATGTGGCCGGGTAACATTCCCGAATAGGGGGTATGGGTGACATCGCTAATTAAAGTTAATTGAACGTTTTTTAGGGGTGATTGCCCCCAAAGACGAAGGGCGATCGCATGACTATGACCACCACCGATAAAAACTAGACGCTTGACTAAATCCATAAAAAAAGGGGATTGCTGCCGGAAAAGTTAAATTCTAATGAATATATCTTCTGACACAGAAATTCTGTTGCAAGATCGAGGGTAGATAGACAAAAACTCAAGACATCGGGGCCAGGAACTTTTAACCAATGACAGTCAATTGGGATTTTGATCTTTTCGGACTCGATATTCTTAAGTAAATTCTATCTAGTATCTTCGCTTCCCAATAGAGAGAAGTCTATGCAAGAAGTTTATATCGTGGCCGCTGTCCGGACTCCAATTGGTCGTTTTGGTGGGGGATTAATCGGATTATCCCCGGCCGATTTAGGGTCAACAGTGATGAAATCCGCCCTAGAAATCGCTAATTTGCCCCCAGAAGCCCTAGATTTGTACATTTTCGGCAATGTTTTGGGATCGGGTCATGGTCAGTTAATTCCCCGACAAGCGGCGATTAAAGCAGGAATTCCCGTAAGCGTGGACGGATATCGGGTGGATATGGTTTGTTCTTCTGGAATGATTGCCGTTAGTAACGCTGCCACCTCAATTCGCGCCGGAGAAGCGGATCTCGTCCTCGCTGGTGGTATTGAATCCATGTCCCAAACTGGCTTTTTTCTCTCCCATCGGGCCCGGTGGGGTTATAAATTCCTTATGGGTGCGCCGGAACAATTAACCGACCTATTACTGCACGATGGCTTAACCGATGCTACCACGACTGAGGGCATGGGTTCCCAAGTCGATCGCCTCTGTCTCGATCGCGGGGTTTCTCGGCAAGCATTAGATGAAATTGCCGCCTTATCCCACCAAAGAGCGGCCACAGCCACAGAAAAAGGCTGGTTTAACGGTGAAATCGTGCCAATTGAGCTTAAATCTAAGAAAGGTTCCACAATTATCGCTCAAGATGAGGGTATTCGTTCCGATAGTACCCCGGAAGGTTTAGGAAAACTGCGGCCGGCTTTTAATCCGTCGGGAGTTTTAACCGCAGGCAATAGTAGTCAGATTTCCGATGGGGCTGCCGCTATCCTTTTAGCCAGTCAAAAAGCTGTGGATCAGTACGGTTTAAAACCAATTGCCAAAATCCTTGGCGGTGCTGTGGGTGCTGGAAAAACCGATCGCTTCCCAGAATTCCCCGTCCTCGCGGTGAAAAAATTACTGGCATCTTTAGATAAAACGATCGAAGATTTCGATTTAGTGGAAAATAACGAAGCTTTTGCCTTAAATAATCTGCTTTTTGAGATGGATCTGGGGTTAGCTAGGGAAAAACAAAATGTTCACGGTGGTGCGATCGCATTGGGTCATCCCATCGGCGCTTCCGGTGCGCGGATTCTGGTGACGCTAATTAACGCGTTGAAAGTACAGGATAAAACCCTCGGTATGGGGGCCATCTGTCATGGGACTGGTGGCGGAACAGCGATCGCAATTGAAAGAGTTTAGGAGGAAAAAGCTATGGTATCTCTCGGACTAGAGGAAAAAGTTATCGTCGTGACGGGCGGAAATCGAGGCATTGGGGCGGCTATTGTCTCTCTTTTGATAGATTTGGGGGCCAAGGTGGCCTACACGGATTTAGTCACCGATAATCCCCAGGGTTTAGGCATTGTCGCCGACGTGACTAAGTTGGAATCCATGGAAGCGGCAGCTCAACAAATTGAAGCGGAATTGGGACCGGTTTACGGTATCGTCGCTAACGCGGGGATTACCAGAGATAACTTTTTCCCTAAATTAACGCCGCTAGATTGGGATTTAGTGATTAATGTCAACCTAAAAGGGGTTAATCACACGATTAAGCCGTTTATTGAGGGAATGTATGAACGACAAGCGGGATCGATCGTTTGTATTAGTTCTATTTCCGGTGATCGCGGTAATGCCGGCCAAACTAATTACGCAGCCACAAAAGCGGCAGTTATCGGTTTAGTCAAATCCTTAGCGCGAGAAGCTGCCCGTTATAATATTCGCGCCAATGCGATTGCGCCGGGGTTTATTAACACGGAAATGACTTTAGCGATTCCCGATAAAGTTCGCGATAAAATCACTGCTGAAATTCCCTGTCGTCGCTTCGGTGAACCCGCAGATATCGCCTGGGCAACTGCTTATTTACTCTCTCCTGTTGCCAGCAGTTATGTCTCTGGAGAAGTCCTTAGAGTTAATGGGGCCCATCACACCTAATCAGTTATCAGTTATCAGTGGGTGAGTTATCAGTGGGTGAGTTATCAGTTATCTAATTCAAAGATGGAAAATGTGTTTGTTATTGTCCCTGCTAAGTTGCTTGATTCAGTGGGTGAGTTTCGTTTTCTGACGATAGGACAGTCAAAATCACAAAAGCTGTTAGTCATATCCCATACAGAAAGAGAAAATGAGATTCGCTTAATTAGCGCCCGTTTAGCTAGTAAACAGGAGAGAAAAAATTATGAATCAGGAGTCTGAAGAAACGGTTAGTGACGAGATGAGGTCTGAATATGACTTTTCTTGTGGTATTCGTGGCAAATATTATCAAGCTTATCGACAGGCTAGTAATGTGATAATTCTCGATCCCGATGTGGCGGAAATTTTTCAAGATTCAGCCTCAGTCAATGAAGCGTTAAGATTACTAGCAAAAATTGCTAAGTCTGGAAAAATATGACTTATTAGTTATCAGTTATCGGGTGTAGAGTGGGTTAGTAAACTAGCGAAATCAGCGTTAAAGGAAAAGGGCAAAAATAATGGATAAACCGACACAAGCTTGGAGTGAGATGGCCACCGATTACGTCAATCTTTGGACAGAAACCGGGGCAAAAATGTGGTCAAGTTGGTTTGATATGATGGGAGCGATACCCACTCCTATGGGTAATATTAAACCAGAATTGCAAGAGGCAACCCAGCGCTATTTTGATAATCGGGATTTGTTGATCAAATTCCTAAAATTATCGATGGAAGCTTGGGAAAGTATCTTCCCGAAAATGCAAACAGGAGAAGACTGGCAAACAATTTTAAATAATTATACCCAACAGATGCGCGGTCAACTGAATAGTTTTACTACTACCACTTCCCAAAGTAGTCAAGATGTCAGTCAACTATGGACAATTTACCTGCAACAATTGCAAAGTCTCAATCATTTATGGTTCGATCCTTTCGTCCTGTCAAATGACACAATAACCAAAGCTTGGTTAGGTAATACTTCTTCCTTGATCGAACTCAATAATATCTATTGGCAGAAGTTTTATGATGAGACTTTTGGCCAATGGTTACAGATGCCTTTATTGGGATTACCGCGAGAATTTAACCGCAAATTACTCGATAGTTTTGAAACTTGGCGCGTTCTTTATCAGGCTAGTATTAACTATCAAATTGTGCTGGCTGATATTCAAGTTAAATCCTTTGAAGCTTTAACTAAAAAATTAGTTTTCCTAGCAGAAAAAGGTCAACCTGTCAAGGATTGGCGAGAATTTCAAGATCTGTGGAGTGTCGTCGCTGATGATATTTTTGAAAAGGCTTTTTGTCAACCAGAAAACCTAAAAGTACGGGGAAAATTTATTAATTCCCTCAATGATTATCGCCTCAAACAGCAGGATTTAATGGAAATTTACCTGCGCTCAATGAATCTGCCTACCCGCAGCGAAGTCGATGAAATTCATCGAACCATCTATGAATTACGCAAAGAGGTAAAAAGTCTCAAAAAAGCTTTAGGAGAAAAAAAAGCAGTAGAAAGTAACAATTAGTTAATTGTGCTTGACAATATCAGGAGTCACTTATCAGTTATCAGTTATCGGATTGCAGTTTTAAGTATATAGTGTTAGGTGAAAACTTCGGAACTTTCTTTTCACTGATTACTGTTTACTGTTTACTGTTCACTGAAAAATCCACACTTTTCTAGGAGAATTAAATTATGTGGCCATTTTTGACGCAAGTGAAACTGGAAGATTTTACCCAAGATTATCTAGAATTAACTCAGAAAAATCTCAAAGGGTTAGACAATCTCAAACGAGTTAAAGAAGAAGATATTCAGTGTGGAGTATCGGAAAAAGAAGCAGTTTATCGGGAAGATAAAATCATTCTCTACCACTTCAAACCCGTGGTCGAAAAACCCTTCGAGATTCCCTTGCTGATGGTTTATGCTTTGGTCAATCGTCCCTACATGGTAGATTTACAGGAAGGGCGTTCTTTAGTAGCAAATCTGCTGAAATTAGGCTTAGATATCTACTTAATTGATTGGGGATATCCCACCAGAAGCGATCGCTGGTTAACCCTTGATGATTATATCAATGGTTATGTGGATAATTGCGTCGATTTTATTCGTCAAAGTCACCATCTCGACAAAATTAATCTGTTAGGAATCTGTCAGGGGGGAACCTTTAGTTTATGCTATAGTTCCCTCTATCCCGATAAGGTAAAAAATCTGGTGACAATGGTGACACCGGTGGACTTTTATCAAACCGAGACCCTCTTAAATATGCGCGGGGGGTGTTCCTTGGGAGCCGAAGCATTAGACATCGATTTAATGGTAGATACTATGGGCAATATCCCGGGAGATTTTCTCAACTTAGAGTTTCTAGAATTGAAACCTTTACAGTTAGGTTATCAGAAATACCTCGATTTTCCTGACATCATGGAAGACGAATCAAAATTAGTTAATTTTCTGCGTATGGAAAAATGGATTTTTGATAGTCCCGACCAAGCAGGAGAATCCTACCGACAGTTTCTCAAGGATTTCTATCAGCAAAATAAACTGATTAAAGGGGAAGTGATGTTAGGAGATAAACGGGTAGATTTACACAATCTGACCATGCCAATTCTCAATCTTTATGCGGATAAAGATCACCTTGTCCCTCCCGCTTCTTCCCTCGCTTTAGGGAATTATATCGGTACTTCTGACTATACCGCTTGTGCTTTCCCCGTCGGACATATCGGAATGTATGTCAGTGGCAAAGTGCAACGGGATTTACCCCCCGCTATTAGCGATTGGTTGAAAGCAAGAGGTTAACAATCCTCGCAGCTATACCCTTCTCCAGTTTGGGAGAGGGGTGTAACACAATACAATACATCGATAAAAAAACATCTACAGACAATAAAATAAACTTTTGTAACAGAGGATGTTAAGCACTGTTGCAAGATCGGGCAGAATCGGAGAATCCCGTTCCTTTCGGCTAAACCCCTGTGGTACACTGCAAAGCGTACTCGCTCGTAAGTATGTAGGAGAAAACCTGAGTGTTAAGAGTCGCTGTTGTGGGTTCAGGGCCGGCCGGTTCTTCGGCGGCAGAAACATTAGCTAAAGCAGGCATTGAAACCTATTTATTTGAACGCAAATTAGATAATGCTAAACCCTGTGGTGGAGCGATTCCTCTCTGTATGGTGAGCGAATTTGACCTACCTCCTGAAATTATCGATCGCCGGGTGAGAAAAATGAAAATGATCTCCCCCTCTAACGTCGAAGTCGATATTAATCTCGATAATCAAGACGAATATATCGGTATGTGTCGTCGGGAAGTCCTCGACGGTTTTATGAGAGAACGCGCCCATAAATTAGGAGCGCATTTAATCAACGGAACTGTTTACGGTCTCGATATTCCCACCAATAGCACCGATCCCTATACCCTACACTACGCCGATCACTCCCACGGCAATTCCCAAGGGGAAATGAAATCTCTGAAGGTGGATGTGGTTATCGGTGCCGACGGTGCTAATTCCCGCATTGCTAAAGCTATTGATGCTGGGGATTACAACTATGCGATCGCTTTCCAAGAACGCATCCGTCTCCCCCAAGATAAAATGGCCTACTACGAAGATCTGGCCGAAATGTATGTAGGGAAAGACGTATCCCCCGACTTCTACGCTTGGGTATTCCCCAAATACGATCACGTCGCCGTCGGTACTGGCACGATGAAGGTCAATAAAGCCATGATTAAAGACCTACAGGCTGGTATTCGCGCTCGTGCGGCCCGTCGTCTGGAAGGAGGCGAAATCATCCGCGTGGAGGCTCACCCCATCCCCGAACATCCCCGTCCTCGTCGTGTAGTCGGTCGTGTGGCCCTCGTTGGCGATGCTGCGGGAACAGTTACTAAGTCTTCGGGAGAAGGCATCTATTTCGCCGCTAAATCAGCGCGGATGTGTGCGGAAACCATTGTCGAAGTCACCAACGGTGGCCAACGTATTCCCACAGAGGACGAGTTAAAACTTTACCTCAAGCGTTGGGACAAGAAATACGGTATGACCTATCTGGTGTTAGATATCCTGCAGCGGGTTTTCTACCGTACCGATGCCACCCGGGAAGCTTTTGTGGAAATGTGTTCCGATAAGGACGTACAGAAGATGACTTTTGACAGTTATCTCTATAAAACCGTTGTTCCCGCTAATCCTCTCGTACAGATGAAGATTACTGCTAAAACCATCGGTTCTCTCCTGCGCGGTAACGCTTTGGCTCCTTAAAATCAATTGATAACCGGAAAACCCAATCTCCCCATAGCGGTGGTTGGGTTTTCTTTTGGGTTGTCCCTTCTTGTCTTGCTCAACAATTGAGATGGCAAATTCTCCTCAAATATGCCTGAATCGTGGGTAAGCAGCCCATATAAAGTTCATTTTGTCAAGGATTGTTAAGATGCGCTTACCCCTCGATGGGAGTCATGGTTTTCCTATTCCTAGGTCTTTCTTAATTGTAGGGGGAACTTGAGAATCAGAAATTGGAAACCCGTGATAAAGTGGATAGCCATAAGAATCATAACTGTTATTGGGATGAAATACATAAAACTTGTTTTTTTCTTTTTGATATCCATAGCGTTTTTTTTTGGCTCTTCGGGACTTGGTATGGTTCGATATGGGGGCATAAATCGACTAAATCCTTATCTGGCAAGAGATTTAATTGATTAGTTCGCTCTAGATCGCAAACAATTGACAAAAATCGCGGTAATGTCTGTCTCTATAAGGGTTTCATTCCTTATAACCCCCATCCATTGCATAACACAAACCGAAGAGCCTTTTTTTTATAATCTATGGAATGATTTAAGACTTCTTGAGCTTCTTCGATTGTTAAATCCATTGGAGTTCCTTTAACACTAGGTGCGGTTCCTTTCAATGATGAATCATGTTTAGGAGTTCCAGTGTAACGAGGACATAATTTTCTAGATTGAGTAATCTGGGTTAAATTTCTGATTGTAACATTTTCAGAGGATTGGTTTTCTTCTCGAAATGTTACCTCAACGGTTTCATCAACAAAATCGTCCGATTTTTGTAAACTGAGTAAACTACCTTTAAGTTTCACCGCTCCAGTTAAAGAACTCGATGTAATATTTTTGTTGTTAAAATAGCATTCGCAAGATTCAAGCAATCCTTGGTTATCGATAAATGGTCCCTTGGTTAAAATTAGTATCAAAAATTTAGCCAGCACTTGCTCTTGTGGATGAGGAGACCTTATTTTTTGGCAAATCCATTGATGAATAGTAAGATTAGATAATATTTTTTGTTGAGATAAACTACTATGAGTCTGGATAGGATAATTGTTCTGTATAGGTTTTACTTCTTGGATTATATCATATAAGTTTTTGAGCAGTTCATAAGCCTCATTGTCGTTTTTAGCTTGCCCAGTAAAAGAAAGTTCATTAATCAAAAACTTCATTTTAAAGCAACTCCATTAAATCTTTTTCCACTTGATCAAAAAATCCATCAGGCCACTGATCAATTCCTCCGTCTTGATAAAGAATGGGTGAAATAACTTCTGATACAGCTTGTCCTTGTTTCAAATATCTTTGAAAATAATGAATTCGTACATCTTGAGCATCAATTTTCTTATTTTTTACCGCTCTACGAATACCATTTAAGACATGATCACTATGAGTTTCTACTATAATTTGTATCCCACAGCTTGCCGCTAATGCTAACAGTTCTCCTATCTTAGATTGTCCTTTTGGATGAAGATGTGCTTCAGGATTTTCTAATAAAATTAACGTATCTGTAGTAGATGATAATAAAGCCACAACAATAGGTAGTATATATGTAATACCAAACCCAGTATTTGTAGGACGATAAGGATTACTCAGTCCGTAAGAGTATTGTAAACTGACTAAATCCATTTCTGGATGAGATGAGATTATGATTCTAGTTCCAGGGCTAATTTCTCCAATCCAAGCTTCCACTTGATTTTTAAAACTTGTAGAAATTGCTTGAGGATGTTCTAATTTTGAATCTATAATTTTCTCTTCTTCGTAGATAGAAAGAAAATGTGCTGTAAATTCTCCCTTACTTCCAAGCTGTTTATGCTGTTTGACTTGAAATTCTGAAATTTCAAAATGTGGACTTGGAGACATTCTTTCTGCTCGTAGATAGTAAAATTTATCAGTAAAAAGATTGGATCGGTAAATGTCTTGAGGAATAGTATCTTGGAACAGGGGAGATAGTTGGAGAACATCAGAATTAGGATCATATTCAAAAATCCATGAACTTTTACCATGATCTGCGCTGGTAATTTCAAAAGTAATTGAATCTTCTTTTGCACCTTCAAAGAGAGCGTCTTTAGCTGTGCCAATACGAACTAAATCACCATTTAATGCTAATCCTTCCTTTGGTAATAAATCCTGCTTATAGGACTGGCGAAGTAATAATAAGGATTGTAGCAAAGTGGATTTGCCACTACTATTTAATCCTGAGAGCAAAGTTAGCGGTTTCAAATCAAAAGATTGATTTTCAAAAATCTTAAAATTTTTTAACACTAATGATTCTAACATGATAACACCTCTTTTATTATTTCTTTAATTGTATCAAATCTATAGGGAACTTTAGTGGCTGCTTGAGAAACAGATTCGAGAAAATTACTATCATCTTCCATTTTTTTAATAAAAACTTCCTTGACGTTCTCCTTTCTCTCAATTAATGTTTCAAGTTCTTGTTCACTTAAATCACTCAGGGTAACTGACCAACTTTCAAAAAGAGCTTTATTGATAGGATATTTTCTTTTTCCATCTTCTGTGATTTTGCGGATTTTACGGAAAGCGTCTTCTCCAAAAATATTATTTGCCGCTTTCATGGCAAAAATAAACTTATTTTTGATTTCTTGTACTCGATTTTCATCTATTTTGTTTAGCTTTTTCATTGCTTGATCTAAAAAATCATCCCGACCTTTATCAGACGAATAGCAATTGTAGCTTATTAAAGTAAAAGCAATAAATCCTAAGATAAATTCATGATCGACCATGCGATTCTTTCTTTTTTGACTAAAACTTGTCAATTTTTGGAATTCTGGAATGTTTGCTAATTCCTTGAGAATTTTTATGGCTTGACCTGGATTTATCGCTTGACGAAATTCTTGTAAATTGAGAGGTAATCCTCCAGTATTAATTCTTCTAAAAATGTTATACTTAACTTTAGGTGGTGTACCAGGTTCAATTAAATACACAATAAACTCTGCTTCATTTATTCTGCGTTTATAGTTACGAGATAAATCTGAATACTTGTTCTTTTCTAATTCCTTTAAAAATTCTAGGTCTTTTAAGACAAGCTTCTGATCAAGAATAAAGCTTTTAAATGTACTCAGTCTTTGCAATCCATCTATAATTAGCCATTCGTCTTCCTTGGTTGCATCCATATAAAATGCTGGCAGAGGAATTCGTATTAACAGAGATTCGATTAATCTGCTTTTAGCCTTATCAGTCCAGATGTTAGCGTTACGTTGAAAATCAGGATTTAAGTTAATTTCTTTATATTCAATTCTTTTGATCAAAAGATCCATGGTTATTTGTTTGGTCGTAATTCTGATTTTGGTTGGATCGAAGAAGTCTGAACTTTCTTCTTCTTCTTCTTCTTCTTCTTCTTCTTCTTCTTCTTCTTGCAATTCAGTTTCTTGGGATGTTAATTGTTCGTATGTGATATCATTTGTACTGTTTTTCATATTATAGTCCTATGAAATTGTTGGCTCTCTTATTCCTTGTGTGATAAGTTTAACTTATATAGTAGCGATCAATCTTTGTGTCCTTTGTGTCTCTGTGGTTCGTTCCACTCACTCGCCCGCAAGACTGTATTTTAGAATACATTTTACCCACTAAACTTGGGAGAGCCAATTGTTTTTAGAATATAGCGTACGTAAATAAAATGTCAACCCCTTCAATCCTGTTCTGACCTAGCTTGCCGATCACTCCCAAGGCAATTCCCAAAAGGATGTACAGAAGATGACTTTTGACAGTTATCTCTATAAAACCGTTGTTCCCGCTAATCCTCTCGTACAGATGAAGATTACTGCTAAAACCATCGGTTCTCTCCTGCGCGGTAACGCTTTGGCCCCTTAAAATCAATGTGATAACCGGAAAACCCAATCTCCCCATAGCGGTGGTTGGGTTTTCTTTTGGGTTGTCCCTTCTTGTCTTCTCTAATTCAAACAAAAATGCCGAAAAAATATTTGATAAGCTGTTCATAATTTAAATCCGCGGGCAGCTGACACTACAGTTTATGCCCTTTTGTTAAAGGGGAAGTCAAGATATAGCAATTCTTGGAGCTATGAGGTACAATGAAAAGCAAATAGACAAATAATAGAACTCGCCAGCTTCCTATGAGACCCTATTCCGTAGATTTTCGCCAAAAAATTATCGATGTCTGGAAGAAAGAAAAAATTTCTATTCGAGGACTAGCCCAGAGATTTGACGTGGCTAAAAGCTTTATTCAGAAGTTATTGAAGCAACATAAAGAAACAGGAGATATCCGTCCTCGTCCACAAGGGGGAAGTCCGCCAACCAAGTTAAATAGTGAACAAGTGATAATTTTAATAGAAATCATCGAATCTAACAATGATGCAACTCTCGAAGAATTATCGGACTTACTGTATGAAAAGACACAGGTGAAAGTCAGTAGAGCCACCCTGGGGCGGCTTACGCAAAAACTCAATTACAGTTTCAAAAAAAAACACTACACGCGGCGGAAAAAGAAAGTGACAGGGTGCAGCAAAAAAGAGTGGAATACTGGTCAGAAGTTAGGGAAATTGAGGCATCAAAACTAATTTTTATCGATGAATCGGGGGTAAATTTAGCCCTTTTGAGACTCTATGCTAGAGCCTTAATTGGCCAAAGAGCTCGGGGAAGAAAACCACAAAAAAGAGGGAGAAATATTTCAATAATTAGTGCTATAAGCTTAGAAAAAGTTGTGGCATCAGTCAACATATACGGTGCAGTGGATGCGGTAACATTTGAAGGATTTATTCTGAAGGAAGTGCTGCCAAAAATTAAAGAAGGAGACTGTTTGCTCATGGATAACGCCAAGATTCATCTCGGAGAAATGGTCAGAGAAATAATCGAACAAGAAAAAGCTAGACTCATCTATTTACCTCCTTATTCTCCCGAATTCTCTCCTATTGAAAACTTTTGGTCAAAAGTCAAAGCGATATTAAGAAAACTGAAGGCAAGAACTTACAAAGACTTAATATAGCGTTTCTGATTCAGAAGAGGTACATTTCCGATCCTGAACAGCTTAATCAGCAAAGGTTTAAGTGTGCCGCACAGATGCGAGAACTGCTATAGAAGGGATTGAATTAGCTATGTTAGAAGTTACTCAAAAAGATATTCGCAATTGGTTTACTCACTGTTGCTACTGTACCTCATGAGTCAGAGAATTGCTATATATGGTGTAAATGCGCTACTATTTAATGGTAAAGCCGTCCTCAAGAGACGGGGTTTCGGACTCAATTTTTCGATGACCAGAGTAAATCCGAAGTTAATTATTCATGGGGGAGCGAGTTCCCTAGAGGATAAAGGTGGTTTAAAATCAGTGCGCGATTCTCTCCAGGGGATTGTTAAGAATATTTACAACCTCCTTGACAATGGTGCTAGTGCTGTGGAAGCGGTAACAAAAGGATGTATGTTACTGGAGGATGAACCGCGATTTAATGCCGGGACCGGTTCGGTGGTGCAATCGGACGGTCAGGTGCGAATGAGTGCAGCCTTGATGGATGGTCGTCACCAGCGTTTAAGCGGTGTCATTAACGTCTCGCGGGTACAGAATCCCATTAGCCTGGCCCAATTTCTCCAAAGTCAAGAGGATCGCATTCTCTCGGAAATTGGGGCTGCAGATCTGGCCAGAGAATTACAAATTCCCCTCTATGATCCCCTCACCGATTATCGGATTCAAGAATGGATGGAGGAAAGAAAGACGAACTTTAATCGCAAAATGGCCCGTTTATTCGCCGATTCGTCAGCGCAACGGGGAACTATCGGGGTAGTAGCTCTTGATCAGCAAGGAGACATCGCCGCCGGAACTTCTACCGGGGGGAAGGGATTAGAAAGAATCGGTCGCGTTAGTGACAGTGCCATGCCGGCCGGCAATTATGCGAATCCATGGGCCGGAGTCAGTTGTACGGGGGTCGGGGAAGATATTATCGATGAGTGTTTAGCCGCTAAGGTGGTCATTCGCGTCACCGATGGTTTTTCCCTAGCCGCTGCCGTGGAGAAATCGATGCACGAATCCCAAACTAATGGTCGGGATCTGGGCATGATTTCCCTTGATCGTCAGGGTAATATTGTTTGGGGGAAAACGGCGGAAATTCTCTTGGCTGCCTATCACGACGGTCAGGGGATCGGTGATACCCTAGAATGGCACGGTGAAAACGCGGGTTTAATCGGTCATGTCGCCGTCGGATAGTGGAACAAACTGCGATCGAGCCTAGTCTTTTCGGTTAATCTCTGCAAGATACTTCTTTGCGAAAAATCTCCGTGTGGCAATACATTATTCCTATTTTTGACCCCGATGTGAAAAACTGGTCAGCCGAAGCGCGATTATTGCGCTGGATGACTTTTTTGTGGCTGTCAGTCGGGTTAGTCGTGCTTTTTTCCGCTTCCTACGCTCTGGCTGACAGTCGCTTTGATAACGGACTATACTATTTTGTCCGCCAATTAATCTGGCTTTGGATTGGCTTAATTGGCTTTAATTTCCTGGTGCGATTGCCGATCGAGAAACTCCTCAAAATCGCCCCCTGGATGATTTTATTAGTTTTAGGATTAATTTTGATCACTCTCATCCCCGGTTTGGGAGCTAATATCAACGGTGCCACCCGTTGGATTAAAATCGGGCCGATTCTCTTGCAACCGTCGGAATTTATGAAACCGTTTCTTGTCCTGCAAGGAGCGGCAGTTTTCGGTGGATGGCCGCGTTTAAATGTCAATCAACGGTTAACTTGGATCGCTATTTTTGGGCTAATTCTAGCCAGCATTCTCTTACAACCTAACTTGAGTACCACTGCTCTGTGTGGTATAACTCTCTGGCTGATCGCTCTTGCCTCCGGTCTGCCTTTATCCTACATGACCAGCACCGCTTTACTGGGTTTAACTATGGCTGTGGTTAGTGTTACTTTCCGCGAATACCAGAGAAAACGGATTTTATCTTTCTTAGACCCCTGGCAGGATCCCCGGGGTGATGGTTATCAATTAGTGCAGAGTTTACTGGCGATCGGTTCTGGCGGAACCACTGGCAGCGGTTACGGTTTATCCCAACAAAAATTATTTTATCTACCCTTCCCAGATACGGATTTTATTTTCGCTGTCTTTGGCGAGGAATTTGGTTTTATTGGCGGTATTTTACTGTTAATCATGCTATTTCTCTACGCTACTCTCGCCCTGATCGTGGCGGTTAAATGTCGTCATCGCATCAAAAAATTAGTGGCGATCGGGGCGATGGTAATTTTAATCGGTCAATCCCTGTTAAATATCGGTGTGGCCACTGGTTCTTTACCCACTACGGGCCTACCTTTCCCTCTCTTTAGCTATGGCGGCAGTTCCAGTTTAGCCAGTCTCTTTTTAGCCGCCCTCTTAATCCGGGTGGCCAGGGAAGAAAATGACCCCGATCCAGTTCCCACCAGTAAAAAAAGTCCTCAGAAAACTGTCTCGGTTTTCAGTCATCAGTAAGGGGGGTGGGAATTATGAAGTGGGGTGTGGGAAGAATAAATAAAAATAATCTCCTATCTCCTGACTTCTGACTCCTAACCCGATATTGGTCAAAGATAAGTAAAAATTATTGATTGATACCAAAAACTTGAGAATATTTAAATTAACATTCCGCAATATTTACAAATTCTTAAAAATTAATTGAGAAAGATTTTTATTTAACAACGATGTTATCATGGTTACAGCGATTTTACTGAATTTCATAGTGGGCAGTTCTGTGCTTTTTTGGACAGCAACGCTTGAAACCCTTGCCACAGCTAGAAGTTAATCCTAATCAAGACGGGTAAATTAGTCAATTTCACCCACAACGATGATCTTTTTTTTGTGTAGTTTTATTGCAAAAAAAAAGTTTTTTTGACAAAAAGCACAAAGTATGATGCTGTCAACGGACTTCGTGGGTGTTGAGGGGAGAGAGGAGCGGGGGTGTGGGGAGAATAAAGCTGCCTTTTGCCTCCTGCCTCCTGCCTTTTGCCTCCTGCCTCCTGATTATTGATTACTGATTACTGATTACTGATTACTGATTGGGTGTCACCTGATCGATAACCTTGAGAGTGCCGTCATCATTAACAGTCCAGACATCGTAACTACCGACCACATCGCCATTTTCATCGATATCCACATTGCCACTGGCCCCCTGATAGTTAATATCTTCGCCTTTGCGAATCATTTCTATGGCTTGACAAGCATCGGTTACTTCCGTCCCAGGGCCGTTAGCCACCTCACGAATCTTGCTTTGAATCCCTTCCCCGGTGTTAGATTTAGCCGCCTCAGCTGCTAACATCAATAAAATCGCCGCGTCCCAAGTATGGGGAACAAAAGCGGTGACATCCTTGCCAGTTTTTTCTTTCCAGAGAGTAGTAAAAGCGCTTAAAGCTTGACCGTCGGCCCCAGGGACCGTGCCTAGGGCGCCGGCAATAATTGACTTACCATCGGTTCCTTTCCCCACCTGTCTGGTGAAATCTTCCGAAAAAACCCCATCGGTGAGGAGGACGGTAACTCCTTTGGTCAATCCCTGTTTATAGGCCGCTTGTAGCAATAAACTGCCCGTTTCAGCGTAAAGGACTGCCGCTACAGCATCCGGTTGGTTAGCGAAGGCAGCTGCCGCTTCACTATCGAGAGTGGCAGCTCTCGGGTCATAACGGACAGGATTTTGCTTATTAGTGATCGTGCCGCCTAATTTATCGAAAGCGCTCACGAATTCCCGTTCAAATCCGACTCCGTAATCGTTATTGATCACGACGGTGGCCACATTTTGAAAACCCTTTTTCTTAGCTAGGACAGCTAAAGCTTGAGCTTGGTAGGTGTCCGGGGGAGCCGTCCGCGCCCAAAAACCTTTAAAATCGCCTTTTTTCGCCCTGTCAGTAAATACAGGACTGGTGCTACCCGGAGAGACTAACATAACTTTATTTCTCACCGCCACATCGACGGCTGCTCCTGAGACGCTACTGGCAAAGGAACCGATCACACCGGCTACTTTATCCACCTCCGCTAGTTTGGTCATCGCTGAAGCACCGGCGGCGGGATCGGTTTGGTCATCTTCTTTCACGAGGGTGACGGGTTTGCCATTGACTCCACCACAGGCATTGATAGTCTCTACCGCTAGGGCGGCTGCTTCGGGCATATTTTGACCAATAGCGGCTAAATCTCCAGTAATGGGTAGTAAAGCCCCTAATTTTAGTCCCTCATCACCGGGGGCAGTAGTGGTGGGACTAGAGGCGTTGTTATTCGGGGTTTGGGCATTATTACAAGCGCTTAAAAAATTAGCTAAGAGGCTAATGCTCAGGGTTAGGGCTAGGGGCGATCGAATATATCTCTGCATGGCAGTAAAATCAAGGATGAGTTAAGGTTGCAAGGCTGAAAAACCCGGACTGGGAAAATTCTAATCGATGTTAGCATTCTCTCCAAATCAAACAGGTTTCCATCTTAATTTAGATATTGATGGAAAAAATGGCTAATTTGTTCGATCTATGCCGTCCGGTGTGGGGTGTGGGGTGTGGGGTGTGGGAAGTGGGGAAGTAGAGCATTTGGCTGAAATTTCCCTAAACCCCTAAACCCCTAAATGGCTCTTCGGTTTGTGTTATGCAATGGACGGGGGTTATAAGGGATGGAACCCTTATGTAAAAAGGCATTTGGCGATTTTTGTTAATTGTTTTCGCTCTAGAGCGAACTAATCAATTAAATCTCTTGCCAGATAAGGATTTAGTCAATTTATGCCACCCGATCGAAGCATACTAAGTAACTAAGAACCCTGAAAACTCGCATCTGATTACTGTTTACTGATCACTGGTAACTGATGGCTGAAAACACCATTAGGAAGCTTTGGCTAAAACGGTGTTCTGGTTTAAAAACTGAATTGCCGTTTGGTATTGACTATCTTTTTCGGTGCCGATTTCCTCATAGGTGATCGGTTCCTGTGCCACCACTTGATCGGGCATAATGCCTAACTTATGAATATCATGGTGAGCGGGAGTTTCATATTTGGCGACGGTAATCGCTAATCCTGCCCCATCGGGTAACTCGAATAAAGACTGAATTAATCCCTTACCGAAAGTCTTTTCTCCCACTAAAACCCCCCGTTGATTGTCCTGTAATGCCCCCGCTAAAATCTCGCTGGCGCTGGCGGTTCCCTGATTGACTAAAACCACTAAAGGCGAGTCGGTTAAAGCATTACCAGCAGCGGCAAAACTATCGGCAATTCCCTCGCGATTAACCGTATAAACAATCGTTCCCTGATTAATCCACATCCGAGCAATTTCTATACCCGCTTGCAGTAAACCACCGGGGTTATTTCTTAGATCCAAAATATAACACTTGGCTCCTTGTTTTTGTAAATTCGTCACAGCTTCCGAGACTTCTTTGGCAGCGTTAGCACTAAATTGATTTAAGCGCACATAACCGATGGGCAAGGAACTAGAATTTTTATCTAAAACCGCTACCACTGGACTTAAAGAAATGCGTTGACGGGTTAAAGATAGGGTTTTTGGTTGACTTTTTTGATAGGGAAGAATAACTAAGGAAACTTCTGTTCCGGCAGTCCCGCGCATTTTTGCCGCCGCCGCATCGAGGGTTAAAGTAGTGGTATCGATACCATCAATAAACAAAATGCGATCGTGGCTAGTCAAACCAGCGGCCTCAGCAGGAGAACCAGCAAGGGGGGCAACTACTTCTAAGTAACCATTATCTGGATTGATATTAATTTGCAGTCCTACCCCCGATAATTCCCCCGTGGTGCTAATTTGTAGGTTATGGTATTGATCCGGTCGCAAGAGACGGGTAAAGGGTTCATCGAGAGTGGCTAACATCTGTTCGATCGCATTATAGGCTGCCGTCCGATCGTTGAGGGGTTTTTTGATAAATTGTTCCCGCACCTGCCACCAGTTTTGATGATTAAATGTGTCATCATAATAAGATTGGTTGACTAATCGCCAAGATTGTAGTAATAATTTTTGTTCTTCGCTAAAGGCGGCTGCTGTGGGTGTCCATGCCATCCAAGTTAGACAAAACCAAAATCCCACCAATAATCCCACCCACAAAGATTTTTTTCTCATCTTGCTTCTCTTATAAATCCAGTGCTGATCTGCTGATTATTTTCAGTATAGTCTTTTCTCTGAAATCGATTCGGCTCTCCCGGGTTTGGTGGATAAAATGTATTCTAAGATACAGTCCTCCCAGCGAGCGCGTAGAAGGAACCACAAAGACACAAAGGACACAAAGAGCGAACGTTCTTGATAAAAAAGAGGGTAGTTATGGTTAACTACCCCCAAAAAATTCTACTAAATCGGTGCCATTAAGCGATCGCTTAATTGTTCAGCCACTAGACAGCCACAACTTTTTTGCTGACTTGGGTTAATTGCCCTTTAGCATATTTGGCTGCGTAGTCATCGAGGGACATTTGCTTGATTTTGCTGGCGTTACCGGCGGTACCAAATTGTTGATAGCGATCAGCACAAACTTTCTGCATATAGGTGATCGAGGGTTTCAGGAAGAAACGGGGATCAAACTCTTTCGGGTTGCTGAATAGTGCTTCCCGAACTGCGGCGGTAATTGCTAAACGGCAGTCGGTATCGATATTGATTTTACGCACACCACTCTTGATGCCTTTTTGGATTTCTTCCACGGGAACACCGTAGGTTTCAGGGATAGCGCCACCGAATTGGTTGATTAATTCGAGGAGATCTTCGGGAACCGAGGAAGAACCGTGCATAACCAAGTGAGTATTTGGTAAGCGGTTATGAATTTCTTCAATGCGGCTAATAGCGAGAATTTCGCCGGTGGGTTTGCGGGTAAATTTGTAAGCGCCGTGGCTAGTACCAATGGCTACTGCTAAAGCATCTACTTGGGTTCTTTCGACGAAATCCACCGCTTCATCGGGATCGGTTAACAGCATCGAGTGATCTAATTCTCCCTCAAAACCGTGGCCATCTTCCGCTTCTCCTTTACCGGTTTCTAGGGAACCTAAACAACCGAGTTCCCCTTCCACACTAGCACCGATCGAGTGGGCAACTTTTACTACTTCAGCAGTAACGTTAACGTTGTACTCGTAGGTGGCGGGAGTTTTAGCATCCGCTTCTAAGGAACCATCCATCATGACGCTGGTGAAACCGTTACGGATCGCCGAGTAGCAGGTGGCGGGTTCATTACCGTGATCTTGGTGCATCACGATGGGGATATGAGGATAGGTTTCCACCGCGGCGGTGATCAGGTGACGCAGGAAGTTTTCCCCTGCATATTTGCGCGCACCGCGAGAAGCTTGTAGGATAACGGGGCTGTCGGTGGCTGCCGCCGCTTGCATGATCGCTTGGATCTGCTCCATATTATTTACGTTAAAAGCGGGGATGCCATATCCGTTCTCAGCCGCGTGATCCAACAATAACCGCATGGGGACGAGTGCCATATCCTTTACTCCTTAATCTATTTCTTGTTTTTTGTCTCTTTAAATTCAAGAAAGTTAATTCTCTTACCTGTTAATCTTAAGATAGTTTTTACACTTTGACGATCCCCAAAAAAAATTTTTCCCAGTTTCGTCCTAAGATGACCACAATCTCCGTTGCGCTGGTCCGTTGAGTAGTTCGTGTGTATCAAATAACAGACTGGGAATCGGCAATTTTTCCGGGCAGCGAGGTAAACAATCACCACATTCAGTACAATTATTGGCCTTGCGTCCGGGGAACCAATGACCGGCATTTTCCAGCATTCGATAGCGATACTGGCCAAAATCGGTCATTTCGTAAGCTACTGCCAGATTCCGCAGTCTCAACACTTCGGGGATATTAATATTTTCAGGACAGGGTAAACATTGATAACATTGGCTACATAAATCTGTAGCTAATTTATCGGTTAAATGTGTCTCTAAACGCTTAAAAACGGCAATTTCTGCCGCATCTAGGGGCTGATCTCGTTCAGATACGTTAATAATTGCCTCTAATTCCTCTGGGATCGCTGCCCCGACGCTGAGGGTAGTAATGCGCGGATCACTCAATAAAAAGCGATAATTTAGCTCTAGGGGTGAAAAAGGGGCGCATAATTCCTCTAGCTTCTTGGGAGGTCTGTGGAGACTACCTCCCTTATCAGCAGGGGAGATAATAAACACACCCATGTCCTTTGCTTGGGCTAAAGCGATCGCTGGTTGCTGTCTTTGCCAAAAAAAATAGTAATGGATATTGACAAAAGCGAAGAAATCTGTATTGATCGTCTCGAGAATAATTTCTAGGGGTGCATGGGTAGAAAAGCCAATATGACCGATTTTTCCAGCCTCTTGGGCCAGAAAAACGGCTTTCATGCAGCCTTGCGGGTCTTTAATCCAGTTTAAATGCTCGCGGGTGTTAATACCGTGAATTGCTAGACAATCGAGGTGATTTAATTGTAATCGTTCTAGGGATTCGCCGATCGCTTTTTCCATAGTTTGGCGATCGGGAGTGGGGACTAATTTCGTGGTCAGATAAACCCGCTCCCGCACCCCTTGACGCTGCAGGTAGCGACCGAGAAAAACTTCGCTATTACCGTAACCTCTGGCCGTTTCTAGGTGATTAATCCCCAATTCTAGGGCGCGATCGAGTGTTGCGGCAAATACCGACTCTGAGGACAAACAGCGCATTGTCCCCAGAGAAAACAGCGAAAATTGCCAATTAGTACGGCCAAATCGTCGATAACGCATTGATTCAGTTATCAGTTACCAATTTAAGAAGGACTAAAGATATTATCGAAAAAATAGGGTCTATTTGGAGATTTTAGGCAGTTTAATCCTTATTTTTGCCTTTTTTGAACCATCAAAAATTAATTATGCAAGGGGTTTAATAAACCTGAATAGGCGATCGATGATAACTGATAGAGCTTACAGTATAGTGATTAATAGAAGCATTTTGCAAAGAATTATCGAGATAAAGAATGGATATTCGATCGACTGACACCTCGCTCCTTACTTGGACAGGAGATACTTTAGCCCTAGGTTTACCAGAAGGAGCCGTAGAGATTGCAGGAGAATTGGCAGAATTAAACAATAAACTGGGGGGAACCCTAGGGGAACTCATCTCCGAGACGGAATTCGAGGGAAAATCAGGCAGCAGTGCGGCGACTCGTCTAGGTGGTGGTGGTCCGATTCGCAAATTAATCCTGGTGGGATTGGGAAAAACTGCCGATTTCGACCTGCAAACCCTGCGTCTAGCGGCCGCCGCGATCGCTCGTCTGGCCAAACAACAAAAAAGCCAAGCTCTGGCCATCAGTTTACCGGTAGTTGGTGATCAGTCCGCCACCGCCGGAGCAATCACGGAAGGACTACTACTGGCCAATCATCAGGATACCCGCTTCAAGTCCACTAAAGAGGAAAAAGGAGCCAAATTAGAAACCGTCGAGTTATTGGGTTTAGGAGAGCAAGCATCTGCGATCGCCAAGGCCGAGCAGATCTGTTCTGGGGTGATTCTGGCCAGAGAATTAGTCAATGCTCCCGCTAACACCGTTACCCCCCTAACCATGGCAGAAACCGCCGAGCAAATTGCCAGCGAATACGGATTAAGTCTTAATATTCTGGAACAGGAAGAATGCGAAAGCTTGGGTATGGGAGCCTTCCTAGGAGTGGCCAAAGCCTCGGATATTCCCCCGAAATTCCTTCATTTAATCTATAAACCCCAAGGAACCCCGAAACGTAAACTAGCAATCGTTGGCAAAAGTTTAACCTTTGATTCCGGCGGTTTGAATATTAAAGGGGCCGGCAGTGGCATCGAAACCATGAAAATGGACATGGGGGGTGGTGCCGCCACCCTAGGCGCAGCCAAGGCGATCGCCCAATTACGTCCAGAAGTGGAAGTACACTTTATCTGTCCGGCTACGGAAAATATGATTAGTGGTCGCGCTATGCACCCGGGGGACATTTTAACCGCTTCTAATGGCAAAACTATTGAAGTCAATAACACCGATGCCGAGGGACGATTAACCCTGGCCGATGGCTTGGTTTTTGCGGAAAAATTAGAGGTGGATGCGATCGTGGATCTAGCCACGTTAACCGGGGCCTGTGTCGTCGCTTTGGGGGACGATATCGCCGGTTTATGGAGCAGCGATGAGAGTCTCGCAGCTCAAATCCAAGAGGCCGCTAAATTAGCCGGCGAAAAATTCTGGCCGATGCCCCTAGAAGAAAAATATTTCGAGGGGCTGAAGTCTCCAATTGCCGATATGAAAAACACTGGCCCGCGCCCCGGCGGTTCCATTACAGCGGCTTTATTTTTGAAGCAATTCATTAATAATACTCCCTGGCTGCACCTAGATATCGCGGGTCCCGTCTGGTGCGATAAGGAAAATGGCGTTAATAATTCCGGGGCCACCGGTTTTCCCGTCCGCACTCTAGTTAATTGGGTGATGGCCAATAATTAAGTTAACGGTGATCGGTAAGCGGTATTAGGTGAGGAGTATTTTCACTGTTTACTGTTTACCGATCCCTGACAAATCTCCCCAAACCCTAACCCCTATCTCAAGGTCGCGATTCATCTCCCGTTAAACTGCGTAGCGGTTAACGGGAGATGGATCGCAACCAGAATGAAACTAACGCAGTAGCCTTTCCACTTTTGGGGAGTTTTGGTTCTCGACGTATTTTTTTAGTTGTTCGACAGTAACGTCGCCACAACTAGCCACGAAATAAGCTCCCGCCCAAAAATAGGGTTTGTTGTCGAAATACTTTGCCGCCAAATCCGGGAATTCTTGTCTAATTAAGCGACTACTAACTGTTTTAAGGTTAGCGATTAGTTTGGTCCATGATTGTAATCAGTTGAAATATTGGGCGGTAAGTGTTATAATTTAACTATACATCACATCACGAAACTAACGACAGTGATAACGCTTACCTACCAGTACAAACTAGAGGTAAACAAGAAACAGGAACGAGAGATTGTCCACATTCTTGATGTTTGTAAGAGCGTTTATAATTACGCGCTCTCGGAACGGAAAGATTGGTTAAACTCTCGAAAGTGTCTTGCGGATCGCTGTTCGCTAGTTTCTGAGTACATAATTCCTGCGGATCAACCCTATCCAAATTACTTCGTTCAAGCTAAAAATATAACGGAAGCTAAAAAAGTCTACCCGATATTAAAGACAGTTAACGCTCAAGTCTTACAGCAAGTTTTAAAAACTGTAGATAAAGCGTTTGACCACATGAAATCGAAAGGCTTCGGCTTTCCTAGATTCAAAAAAAAGATGCGGAGTTTTGTTTTTCCTGCGCTGTCAAAAAACTTCTTAGGTGACGAATACTTAAATTTTCCACAATTGGGAAAAATTCGGATTAGGAAATCTAGGGAGTACCCGTCTGGGTTTGAGCCTAAACAAGCTCGAATTATCCAAAAAGCGTCGGGATTTTACGTTTTGGTTTCTTTCCAATCTACGGAATTAGTTCCCGATATGACAGTAGGGAAGACCTGTTTAGGAATTGACGCGGGAATTGAGAGTTTTGTCGCTACTTCACGGGGAGATTTAATCAAAGCCCCTCGATTTTTGTTGAAAGTACAGAGTAAGCTTAAATTGCTACAAAGACGCTTGAAACATCAAGTCAAAGGCTCGAACAATTGGTTGAAACTCCAAGATAAGATAGTGAGATTACACGAAAAAGTGTCTAATACTCGTAGAGATTGGCATTTTAAGTTAGCTCATTACCTTTGCGATCTCGCTGATAATATCTTTGTTGAAGATATTAACTTCGTTTCCTGGTCTAGAGGGATCGTTAGAAAACAATCTCTGGATTCAGGTATCGGTAGTTTTATTAACGAGATATTACCGTTTGTCGCTTGGAAACGGGGAAAATATCATCTTAAGGTTGATAAAAACGGAACCTCGCAAGAGTGTCCGAATTGTGGCGCAATTACTGGTAAAAAAGCGTTATCGGAAAGAGTTCACCGGTGTGATTCTTGCGGCCACATTGAACCGAGAGATACGGCATCAGCGAAGGTAATTGAGAACCGAGGAAAAAACGCGGTCGGACTGACCGTGTTAGAAAACGCTCGCGGAGGCGATTTGACGGGGATCGACTGGGTTAAACTCGGTCGATCTAGTTAAAAGCCTAAGAACCGAGAATCCCCCGCTACACCGCGCGAGCGATTAGCGGGGGAGAGTCAATCCCCGATAACTGATAACTGCTAGACTAATTGGGTGATGCTTGCAAGATTAATAAAACCAGTGTCGAGATTAGAATGCAGGGACTTTTAAGAAAACTTTGGCGTGCGATCGAAAACTTTTTTACCCGACTTTTGGGGGGACAAGGGGGAAAGGGGAAAGTACAAGCGATCGAATCTGTTCCCCTAACCGATACAGACTACGAGTTTCTCTATATGGAGTTACTCGATGGCGTGGCCCACGGTTGGCACGAAGGCAGAATTCTGAGATTTTTTGAGAAATTGGGCGATCGAGGTCGGCAAAAAGATTGGGTAGAATGGTTAGAGCGTTTTGGGACCCGTCTGCAATCCTCCGCTTCCCTTAACCAAATTCTCGCCACCAGAATGATCCGTTTAGGAGAATTAGCTCGCGCTTTCCCCGGGATTGAACGTATTGGTGAAGCTTCCTACGAGATCGGTTATCAACTCTACAGCAAAGAAACTGCCACTTTAATCTGGGAATATGCCGGCGAAGATGAGGCCCCGGGCAGTTATTCCCTGCCGCAACCCCCAGAAAATCTCTTATATTCCGGTGAAACTAGCGATTTTAACGGTAATAACCCAGAAAATCCCCAATTAGAAACCCTCACCCTCGATGAATTATTTGACCGTCTGCAAAACGATTCTACCCTAGCGGGCCAAATGGCCGAACAATTGGGCATCGAAAATAAGGACGCAGAAAGCATTATTGATAGTCTGATCGCTCAATTTTCCGCCCAGGAAGGTAAAAACCCTGAAACTGCCGAAGATTGGTTTCATCAGGGCTTAGAACAGGCAAATTTAGGCAATTGGTCAAATGCGATCGCTGATTGGGAACAGGCCTTAAAGATCGATCCCCAACTAGCCTCGGCCTGGCATAATCGGGGTAGTGCCTTAGCCATGATTGGTAACTACGAAGAAGCTTTAAATAGTTATGATCGCGCCCTAGAAATCACCCCCAACGATCACCAAATCATTAACGCTAGAGGCAGCGCCCTATACGGACTGCAACGTTGGCAAGAGGCTTTAGAATGTTGGCAACAGGTGCTAGAAGCGGACGATAATTTTTATCAAGCTTGGTACAATCGCGGCAGTACCCTAGAAAATTTAGGCGAAACCCAAGCAGCGATCGCCTGTTATCAAAAAGCTTTAGGGATTGCGCCGGATTTTGAGCTTGCCCAAACTCGTCTAGAGGCTTTACTAGGGCAAAAACCGCCCGAAGACGACGGTAATCCCCCCGCCTGATTCAATCTGAACTTGAGCAGTCAACAGCCTACAATGAGGAGAGGATAGAGAATAATTTTAATCAATCAGGCCCAGCAATGAGTATAAAAAGCAAACCTCCTTCACAATCTCGCCTGATCGGTAATGTTTTATTAGCCGTAGGCGGCTTATTTCTGATTGTTAATCTCCTTTTCCCGCAATTATTTGGCCCTAGCGTCCCCAAAGTTCCCTATAGTCTTTTTATCGACCAAGTGGAAGATGGTAACGTCGCTAGGGTATCCGTGGGACAGAATGAGATTCGTTATCAGCTTAAAAACGACCAAGAGGGCAACTACGGACGAATTTTCAGCACTACACCGATTTTTGACCTAGAATTGCCCAAACGTCTAGAAGTTAAGGGCGTAGAATTCGCCGCCGCACCACCGCCAAAAAATGGCTGGATTGGTAGTGTTCTCAGTTGGGTGATTCCTCCCCTGATTTTTGTTGGTATTTGGCAATTTTTCCTCGCTCGCAGCGGTGGCGGTGGTCCAGCCGGGGCTTTATCGATTACCAAAAGTCGCGCTAAAGTCTATGTGGAAGGAGACACCACCAAAACCACTTTTAAAGATGTGGCCGGTGTGGAAGAAGCGAAAACCGAATTGGCCGAAATCGTCGAATTTCTCAAATATCCCCAACGTTACATTCAAATCGGAGCGCGGATTCCCAAGGGTGTCCTCCTAGTCGGTCCGCCGGGGACAGGAAAAACCCTGCTGGCAAAAGCAGTCGCGGGAGAAGCGGGAGTTGCTTTCTTTAGTATTTCAGGTTCGGAATTCGTGGAACTCTTTGTCGGTGCAGGGGCAGCCCGAGTGCGAGATCTGTTCGAACAGGCCAAGAAAAAAGCCCCCTGTATTATTTTTATCGATGAATTAGACGCGATCGGTAAATCTCGCGCTAACGGTAATTTTATGGGGGGTAACGATGAACGGGAACAGACTTTAAACCAATTATTGACGGAAATGGACGGTTTTAACGCTGGTGATGCGACGGTAATCGTGCTGGCCGCTACTAATCGCCCAGAAACTCTTGATCCCGCCCTTTTACGCCCCGGCCGTTTTGATCGCCAAGTGTTAGTTGATCGTCCCGATCTGGCCGGTCGCTTAAAAATCCTCGAAATCTACGCAGGTAAGGTAAAATTAGGCTCGGATGCGGATTTAAAACAGATTGCTACCCGTACCCCCGGTTTTGCTGGTGCTGACTTAGCTAATCTAGTCAATGAGGCCGCTTTATTGGCAGCCCGCAATCAACGCAGCACCGTCGCCCAAGAGGACTTTAATGAGGCAATCGAGAGGGTAGTGGCGGGTTTAGAGAAGAAAAGCCGGGTTCTCTCGGAAAAAGAGAAGAAAATCGTCGCTTATCACGAAGTTGGTCACGCTCTCGTCGGTGCAGTTATGCCGGGGGGTGGTAAAGTTGCTAAGATTTCGATCGTGCCTCGCGGTATGGCAGCCCTCGGTTATACCCTGCAAATGCCCACGGAAGACCGTTTCCTTATGGATGATACGGAATTACGCGACCAAATTGCTACTCTTTTAGGCGGTCGGGCCGCCGAGGAAATTATCTTTGGTAGTATTACTACTGGGGCGGCTAATGACCTGCAGCGGGCGACGGATTTGGCCGAACGCATGGTGACAACCTATGGTATGAGTAAGACTCTCGGTCCCCTAGCCTACGAAAAAGGTCAACAGAATAGTTTTCTGGGAGATGGCATGATGAATCCCCGGCGCTTGGTGAGCGATGATACGGCCAAAGCGATCGATAATGAAGTGAAAGAGATTGTCGAAAATGGTCATCAGCAGGCCCTGGATATCCTTGCTCAAAATCGCGATTTACTCGAAGAAATTGCCCAAGAAATCCTCAGTAAAGAGGTGATTGAAGGGGAACAATTGCAAGCACTGCTCGATCGCGTTAAACCCCTCGATCGAGAACCTGTTACTGTTTAGATTGATTTGATTTTTGCCTGACCCTATCTTAAAGAAAGATGGGGTTTTTTCCTGTTATACTAAATCCAGTTATTAAAAATTGATTATTTATTCTTCCTTTTGCCTCTCCGCAGTCCCAGAACCCCAAAAGTTTCAATTAATCTTAATCCCTATTAAAGATTGAAAGTTTGTAGGGTTGATTCATGAATCAACCCTACAGCGTTCCAATTAATCTTAACCCCTATTAGGGATTGAAACTTGCAGGCAAAAATCAGCGATACTGATATTGAGATCACGATGGTGAATCCAGAAGAGCTAAAGGAGACAGAAAATGGCTAACGAAACCGTCACTTATTCCCTAGAAGCAGTTCTGACAAGGATTGAGGGGAAAATCGATTCTCTGGAAAAACGGATCGATGAGAGATTTGATAAGGTAGATGAGAGATTTGATAAGATAGAAGAACGGTTGACGAAAGTGGAAATAGGACAAGTCGAACTCAAAGGGGAGATTAAAGCCTTGGATGAGCGACTAACCACAGAAATTAAAGGGTTAACTGCAAGAGTTGCCTATCAGGAATTTACCAATCGGGGGATTCTCATCGCTCTGATTGTGGTCATTTTAGGAGGGGCTGCTAAACTTTTTGGTTTTTTCCCCAATCCCTAACAGCGATCGCCCTAAAATGCTGTAGAATTAACTTGACAAATATTAAAACGCAGCCAAAGACTCTCTGGGAAATGCAGTTAAATAATTGGATGGCGACCTAAAAATATGAGTGAATTAACTATTCGTCCAGCTAAAATTAGTGGTGTCATCCCAGATTCGATCGCCGCCGAGGTAGGTTTTGAAATCGGGGATGCGCTTGTCTCTATTAATGGTAGTCGTCCCCGGGATTTAATCGATTATCAATTTTTATGTGCCGATGAACTTTTAACCCTAGAAGTGCTTGATAGTCAGGGCAAAACTCACCAAGTAAAAATCGAAAAAGATTATCATGAAGACTTAGGTTTAGAGTTTGAAACTGCCCTTTTTGATGGCTTAATTCAGTGTAATAATAAATGTCCTTTTTGCTTTATCGATCAACAACCAGAGGGCAAAAGAGAAACTTTATACTATAAAGATGATGACTATCGCTTAAGTTTTCTCTATGGCAGTTATTTAACCTTAACTAATCTCACCTCAAAAGAATGGCAGCGGATCGAAAAGATGCGGATATCACCGCTTTTTGTGTCCGTTCATGCCACGGAACCAGAACTGAGAATTCGTCTCTTAAAAAATCACCGCGCTGGTCAAATTTTAGACCATTTAAAATGGCTACAAGCGAGACAATTACAAATTCATGCCCAAGTGGTAGTTTGTCCCAATATTAATGATGGCATTCATCTCGAAAGAACCCTGTTAGATCTGGTTTCTTTTCATCGGGGAGATATTCCCTGTGTCGAGTCGATTGCCGTAGTTCCCGTGGGATTAACCCGCTTTCGTCCCCAAGAAGATGAATTAATTCCCGTTAGTCAAGAAAAAGCGCGAGAAGTTATTGAACAAGTCCAAACTTTACAGAAAAAATTTCGTCAAGAATTTGGCAGTAATGTGGTATGGTTAGCCGATGAATGGTTTTTAATTGCCCGAGTCGATTTACCCCCTCAATCTCACTACGAAGACTATCCCCAAATCGGTAACGGAGTTGGCTCTATTCGTCAATTTATTAGGGATTTTCAGAAGACAGCTAAGAAGTTATTGCCTGCTCAAATTACTCCCTCTAGACGGTTGGTATGGGTAGTGGGAAATGCGGTAGAACAAGCTTTTCAACCCCTAGTTAAACAGTTAAATAAGGTGCGGGGTTTAACCGTGGAATTAGTGGCTTTAAATAGTGATTATTGGGGACAGGAAATCACGGTTACGGGTTTATTAACCGGGCAAGATATTCTCAAAGGATTACAAGGTAAAAATCTTGGGGATGGGGTTTTATTACCTTCTCTCATGCTTAAGCATGGGGAAGCGGTATTTTTAGATGATATCACCCTAGAAACTGTTATTAATCAGTTAGGAGTCCCTATTTATCCAGTCCTGGGAGTGGAGGAATTAATTAAAACTTGTCTTACTCTACAATCCTTTCTCTGACTTTCTCTCACATATTGGTGAGCAGTAAAAGTGATTAAAAGAGGGCGAATGCAATTCGCCCCTACAATAATATTATTGCGCCAATGGTAGGGGCGTATCGTGGTCAGTGAGTTTATCGAACTGCGTGCGCCCAAAATATATAGTCATTTCAGATAAGTCTGATACACTCTAGACCAATTAAACCCTTATGAACTCTGGCATTGATATTCTCAATTTTAATTGAAATGACTATAATATAGATATTTCAACCAAATTGATTTGAGTTTTTACTGAGCGGTATTAAGTAAAAAATTGCCGTTTTCTTGGCACTGATAACTGATAACTGATAACTGATAACTGATAACTGATAACTGTCTTAGCCGATTTCCACATTACCAGTCCCTTGAAACATCAGCCAAGAGAGGAAAAAATTAGCCACAAAAATCGCCAATAAAGAAGTTACCACAGCCGTGGTAGTGGATTGACCAACTCCTTTAGCACCGCCGGTGGTGGTTAAACCCCAACTGCAACCGATAATGGCAATTAAAATCCCAAAAATTAGGGACTTTAACATAGAACTAATTAAATCCCATGTTTGTAGAAAATTTTGGGCTGATTGTAAGAATAGGGAATAGGAAACACCGTAAAGACTATCAGAAATCAATAAACCACCCAGTAATCCCGTGACTAAAGAGATAATAGTGAGCAGGGGTAACATTAAACTACAGGCAATCACCCGGGGAATGACCAAATAATCGATCGGATCGGTTTTTAAAATATATAAAGCGTCAATTTGTTCTGTTACTCGCATTGTACCAATTTCGGCGGCAAAAGCCGAGCCAACTCTCCCCGCCACCACCACCGCAGTTAAAACCGGGGCTAATTCTCTTGTTAAAGCCAAGGAAAGGACTCCCCCAACAAAACTACCCGCCCCAAAAAAAATAAATTCTCTGGCTACCTGAATAGTGAACACCATACCCACAAAAGCAGCAGTAATTAGGGCAATTGTCAAGGATTCTGGTCCAACAATGCTCATTTGTTCCAGAGTATTACGACGGTGGATTTTGCCATTAAGAATATGTAAAAAAGTTTGTCCCGCTAATAAACTGGCAGCGCCCAAACGCTGAAACCATAAACTTAAACCACTGGCAGCATCACTTTTCCTTGGCATTTGTCGAGGGACTATCGCTAAAATCTAACTTATTATAGGCGAGAATTCCCTCTGATTATCCCTCGATTGTGGGGACTTGCTTTGATGCCACTCGATCGAGGGATAACAAACCATGGTTTTGTGCTGCCAGCAGGGGATAATAGAATTATCTAGTAGCCGTCAGCTATCAACCCTGATTCTTTATCCATGCCAGATTTAGCGAAAATTATCCTGAAAAACCATAAAATTGATGCTGTTAAACGATTTCATCCTTGGATATTTTCCGGGGCGATTAAAGAGATGGAGGGAGAAGTCAAAGAGGGTGCTATCGTGGAGGTTTATAGCGATCGAGGCGAATATCTAGCCACTGGACTGTATAATCCTAGCAATATTGCCGTTAAAATTCTTTCTTTCCCAAAAGTCAGCGATATTGCTCAATTATTTCTCGAAAAATTCCAGAATGCCTATCAGCTGCGGCAACAAATCGGTTTAGTGGATAACCCGAAAACTAACTGTTATCGTTTAATTAACGCTGAAGGGGACGGTTTACCCAGCTTAATCGTCGATTGGTACAATGGCACGGCGGTTATTCAAGCTTATTCCCTAGCTTTATACCAACGTCTCGATCTGATTGTCGATTGCCTGAAAACTATCTACGCTGACAATTTACGGGCAGTTTACGATAAAAGTGCCGCAGTTTTAGCGAAAAGCGCCCATATTTCCGAAAATAAATACTTATTTGGTCAAAAAACCAGCGATGAGGTGTTAGAATCCGGCCATCGCTTTATTATTGATTGGGAAAAAGGACAAAAAACGGGATTTTTCCTCGATCAAAGGGAAAATAGAGCCTTATTATCTCAATATTCCCATAATAAACGGGTTTTAAACACTTTTTCTTATTCTGGTGGCTTTTCCATCTATGCTATGCAAGCGGGGGCTGCCCTAGTCCATTCCGTTGATAGTTCCCACGGTGCGATCGATCTTACCGAAAAAAATATCGCCCTGAATAATCTCAGCGAAGTTCCCCATCAATCCTACAGCACCGATGTTTTTAACTTCCTGCGCGACTGTCAGGAGGATTACGATCTGATTGTTCTCGATCCCCCCGCTTTTGCCAAAAGTATCCAATCCCGTCATCAGGCGGTTATGGCTTATAAAAGATTAAATTACCAAGCTTTCCAGAAAATTCGCCCCCAAGGTATTATTTTTACCTTTTCCTGTTCCCAAGTGGTTAACGAAGAACATTTTCAGGGGGCTGTTATGGCTGCCGCTATTGAATCAGCTCGCCCAGTGCGAATTTTAGCACGTTTAAGCCAACCGGCGGACCATCCCACCAGTATCTATCACTCGGAAGGTTCCTACCTGAAAGGATTGGTTTTAGCGGTGGATTGATGGAAAATTAAACGATTACCATCGGGATCATAGATGTAGATTTCCGGACCGTGGGAAGCTTGGCTAATTTCTCCCCTAGCACCATAGCCGATTTCGCTCCAATACTCGATCGCTTTTTCGAGACTCTCCACCTCGAAACAAATGCTCATGCCACTGCCCCTAGAATCGCTAAATTCCTCTCTGTGGGACTCTTTAGGGCAAAAAAGACCTAATTTAAGGTTAATCAGCCTAAATTCCGCATAAACGGCGGCAAGGTAGGGGCTTGGTTCCTGTTGCAACAGTTGACGATAAAACTGCACCGAGCGATCGAAATTACTCGTGCCTAGGGCAATAAAAGCCTCTGTGTAATTGAATGGACTATCGGTGGGGTTATTCATTGGGGTTGGGAAGCTTTTTCAGTGTTGCCAAAGGCACGGCGTAGCCGTCCAGTAAACAGTAAACTGATAAGCTGCTCGTAATTTAAATTGCTTGTTGAGACGAGGCAAAAGGCAACAGTAAAGGGATTGGGGGAAGTTCGGCTAATCTAAGAATAAGCGGTTTAAATGCGTCTTAGCTTACTATTTATTGAATTTTAACATTTAATTTATAGGTGGCATTGCCGCGAGTTCCTCCTACAATTATTTCATAATTTCCAGTAGCAGGTAATTTTAGACTAGATTGGGTAGCTTCTGTTGTCAATATTTCCCCATTCGGTGCAATCACATCAAATACGGCATTATTTTCTAATGATGTAATTTTCAGATCCATTCTCTGTCCTTGATTTGCTCTTAAGAGATAAATATTTCGACTCCCTCGCACAACCGATTGATTAACGGTGGCGCTATTAGTCCCTGGTGCAAACCGGATTTGAGACAATAAACAAGGTTGTCTTTGATAAACTTCTCGTCCCGTATTCAAAGAATCTGCGGTTAATGTCCAGATTGCTTGAGTTTTTTGGGTGTCTAACTCAATTTTTGTCGTGATATTTAAGTTTAACTGATTCCCCTTTTTTGTTCCTTGTAAGGTTTGAGTATAGGAAGTATAATAAGCTGCTTGTTCATTATGAATTGTAGCTTCTACCCGACCCGTGACTTGATTTCCCTGAATATAAATCCTCGCGGTAGCATCCAGATTATCATTAGCGACCGAAAAACAATAACCTTGAATCGAAGAAGTGCTAGACGCTTGGGCAATTTGTCGGGGGGGATGATTTGCTATCCCTGGTGTAACATTGACTAAACTTGTAAAAATGACTAGACATCCTAATAATTTCATCATCATCGGAACCATTCCAAGTTTTCACTAATACTAAACTAATTATCGCCCTAGCCACCATATTTAGGAGAAGTTCATTTATGAACTATTTTACCCGATTTTAAAGAATTTTGGTCTGTTTTTTTCCTCCGTTGATTAAGATTCGTCGATCTTACTATTATAGACCCTAACCCTAGAAAAATTAGAGCGGCTGTTACCGAAGGTTCAAAAACAGTTACCGGTGAATTTTGGATTAGATGTAATGTGCTTTCTATTTGGATGTTATAATCAGCTAAAGTTCGCCCCTCTTCTAAAACCCGCCAATTCAAAAATGGATTTTAGGTTCGATCCCCCCTTAGTCCCCCCTTGATAAGGGGAGCATCTGATAATTTTTAACGCCTACCTACTTAATATTTCGGTAATCTCATCCAATTGGAAAGGCAAGATTTGAGAAAAAAAGGAGAAGTTAAGGAACGCGGAGCATTCGGTCTTCGATTTCTTGCCAGACGGTAGGGGAAATATTAACAGCCACTTTTTGGCAGTCGAGAATCCGGCGATTAATATAAAAATAATGCTCGTCTATATCGTCAATTTCGTTGGGGGATAAATTAAGTAATTCAGGCGTTAAATTAAAAGCAGTATTCCACATTTTAAATAATTGATCACCAAATTCTTGACGTTCTTTTTTAGTTGCTTTATCATAAGGAATAATTTGTTTGAAAGCTTCTAAATCAGCGATTAATTGGGAAAAATTAACCTTAGAAATAATTCGATCCCGAGCCAATAAGTTAACTGACCGGACAAACTCATCGATAAGTTTGGGGGTAAAGAGGATGCTGACAATGTCGTAGGCGTAGGCGTGGACGATGGCGATGCTGTTGGTGGTGACGATGCCGATGGCGATGGAGATGCCGCGGGCGGTGACTTTGGCGATGCAGTCGGCGATGACGTTGGCGTTGGCGATGAAGAGCCAATAGACGAACGCTCTTCTTCCTACAGGTTTAATCGGACTATCAACAGAATCTTTAGTCATTTCATCTGCCCATTGTAAAATCGGCACTAATTTTTGACCGAGGGGCGTTGTAAGATAATTATGGGCTTCTTTCTCCATTGCTAATAACAATTTATCGGCTTTCCCTCGCATCAAACCCGCCACTAACAAAAACACCTCTTGCCAACGAGTTTCTGTTACATAATTCTTAACTGTTTCTTCAATCAAATCATTGTCATAGATATACTGAGCCGTGAGGTATTCCTGAAGGGTTAAATGAGAAAAAGAATAGACATCTCTCGCCCGCTCTACTAAAATTCCCTGTTCAATTTCAATGGTTTTTAATACTTTTTCTCCGTCCAGATGTTGCGGAGCATTTAAGTTTTGTTTAAGGTGATCTTTAATTTGCTTAACAACTTCTCGTTTTTCTAAAAAAAGTTTATCTGCTACAAAATTCTGATAAGCAATTTCAGATAGCAAAATTTCTTCTTGCTCAATACTGAGATTTTCATAAACTAAACCGCGATTAGGTAAACGTTTTTCGGCTGACCATTTTTCCAATAAAATTCGTAACGCATCTTGATAAAGGCGACTGCGATTTGTGGGAAAAGATTGATTTTCAGGCTCTTCGGGAATTGTTATGCAAATAATTAACTTAAAATAAAATTCGATGAGAGTACCTACGCCTAAAAGTAGCTGAAATCTATACAGGGAGACACTTACGGCACAAACAAGTTAATATCAAAAGATAGACAATCGAGTTAAGATTTGATATAATAGCCAAAAACCAGAGTATTTTACTTATGATACTTGACAAATTTTTGAACCTAAAAGGAACGTCTATTCAAGGCTATCTACACCTAGAAAATATCGGTATAGTTTGCCAAATCGAATCGAAA